>CAMDKT010000112.1 GCA_945900935.1 Candidatus Sulfopaludibacter sp. SbA3
GGTACAACCAACTCCCGTCATCCCTCCGCGTAAACCATTCCACCCGCATCGCATCTTGCGACACCAACAAGTACTCCTGCAAACTCTCAACCCGCTTATACCCGGCAAACTTCCCGCCCCGGTCCCACCTCTCCGTCGATTCCGATAACACCTCCACCACCACCGATGGATTCGTGATCACGTCCCGATGCCCATCAACAACCGCAAATTCCCCGCAAACCACCATCACGTCCGGATATACATACATATCGGCCGCCACCTGTAATCGGACCTCAGTAACCGTTACGACGCAGGGTCCATCTTCCAGCGCTTCATTCAACTCCTGGCCGACCTGCAATATCAACTGCCCATGCGCCGGCAGCCCCCCCGACATCGCAAAAACTTCCCCGCCTACAAATTCGCTCTTAAACGGAGCCAACCGTTCCATCTCTAAATACTTCTCCGCCGTTATTCTCGGAATCGGATTCGCTGCCATGCTTCATGATACGCCTGCCGATCCTCTCACTCCGCCCATGATCGTCAATCGAATTTGCCAGGAACATTTTGGAAGGGCGTTGTCTCTCTACGTGCCTGCGCCCCAACGACGGCTACCTCACCATTCAGGACAAGCCCGGCGAAACGTGGAGAGGCTGAGTTTATGGCAGCAGGGCCGCCAACTTGGATCGGGCTTCGGCGAAATCGGGTTGCAGCCGAATGGCTTCGCGAAACGATTGGATCGCATCCTCGCGGCGTCCCATCGCGTTATATGTCACGCCAAGGTTCACCCAGGTTAGGGAATGATCGGGGTGCGCTTGGCGCGCCCGATCCAGCAGCGCGATGGCCTTACCGTATGCGCCCTGAGCGGCGTGGGCTACGGCCAGTGTATTCAGTGCGCCCACATGATTGGCATCCAAACGCAAAACCTTGTCGAGGACCGGCATAGCCTCTCCGCGCCGGCCGAGACGAAAGAGCGAATTGCCGAGCGCGGCCAGCGTCGCTACGTCGTTTGGGTCGCGGCGGAGGTGTGCGCGGTACAGCTCCGGTACTTCCGCCGTCAGGCCGCCGATGTTCGCGATGGCGAGCGTCAGTCTGTCAATCTCCGTGTAGAATGGAACGGCCGGGCCGGCATAAGGCGTGTGGATCTCTCGCTCCGGGTTCTGGAAACTGGGACGGCGCTGGATCCAGTGATCCGTCATGGTGACGTGAATCGCGTCCGTTGGGCGGCGGCTCGGCATATGGCAGCCCGTACAATTCGTATTCGCGGCCTGCGCGTGGCTGGAACTGTGGCAATCCCGGCAGGCATTGCGCACTTGGGCTGTGTGCGGATCGTGACAGGTGGTGCAAGTCATCCGACCCTTGGAAGACTTGAAACAAGCCGATTGCAGCAGCCGGTAGCCAGCGTGGTTTACCTCGAAACGCGGCTCCGGTGGATCGGCGCGGTCGAAGAATAGCTTGAAAGCACTGAGCGCTTCTCCGGGACGAAAGGAGAACGCATCCCGGCCAGGGCGGCGAATCGAGTCGGGAATGCCCTGCGAAACAGTTTGCAGATGGCACTGGAGACAGATGTCGAGCTGACGGGCAGCGGAGAGCTTGGACGGGTTGAGAATCGTCCCGCGCCGCGGATTGGCTAAGTGCGCCCGCGTATCGCCATGGCAGCGCGCACAGTCGATACTGGACGGGATTTCCGGTTTCGCGCCCGCCCGCGGATAGGCCGCATGGCAGAACAGACACGCGCTTGTAATTTCACGCCGCATGTCAAAATGATTCGGGGCATCGTATCCCGGTGACATTCCATAGGAACCCAACTGCCGGTACCAGCTCAACGGCAATTCGATCAATAGTCCCAGTGGCGAGCGGTGAACCAGGGTAACCGCATGATTGCCGGAACCAATCCCGAATCCGATGGATTTTTCGACAATTTGGATTTCGCGGACACCGGAATCGAGTTGATGCCGCCGAATGGAGCCATCCCGAATCGTGTAGTGGCGATTAGACAGCCGGTGGTAGAACTTCACTGGCGGAAGCGTTGGCTCGGCTTGGATGGAGCGCCCCATTCCCGTTCTGGCGAAGCGCTCCACGATCACGCTATGGCAGGGGCTGCAAGCGGAGGCGGCCAAGCAGCCTCCGGCCAGCAGAAACAGGGTGATCGCTTTAGAACTGAAGACGCGCACCAATCATCATGGTACGCGGATCGCGAGCCGACGTCACGCGTCCAAAGGTGGAAGGAGTGGTGAACGCCGTGCCAACCCCGGCGAACTGGGTGTGATTGAACAGGTTATAAGCCTCAGCCCGCAGTTCCAGCCGAACCTTCTCCGCGAGTTGGAAATACTTCATGAAGGTTGCGTCGAACTGGTTCCAGCCGGGCCCTGAAAGAACGTTCCGTCCGACCGGCGAAAACGTGCCAAGGGTAGGTTCGGAGTACACGGCCGCGTTAAACCACCGCGTTGCGGAGCGTTCGTCCCGTCCGAGAACCGGCGACCCAATCGCGTACGGCCGCTGGCGGATAGCGGATCCGACGCCGGCGTTGTCGCGCCCGAGTTCCGGACTGATCGGGAGCCCGGTGCGAACCGTGTAAATACCCGAGACTTGCCAGCCGCCAAACGCCCTGCCAAGCAGATCGTTCCGGCCCTTCAAAAATGGCACTTCCCAAACTGCGCTGCCAATGAAATTATGGCTGGCATCGAAGCTGGCTCGGGCACGTTCGCCTCTCGCGTCGCGCGTGTTCGGATAAAAACCGTAAATGCCGCCGGTGTAGTCGGCGTTGTCGATGGCCTTTGACCACGTATAGGCGCTTTGGAACATCAGCCCCTTGGCGAAATTGCGAGTGAATCCAACTTGAAGCCCATGATAATTGGAAGCATAGCTCTGTTCCCGGTGGCTGATCACGGACCAGCCTTTATAGGGGCGAAACGTGTTGGCGTTCACCCGGCCTTGGGCAATCAGCGGATCGGGCAACGGCTGGTTCAAATCCTGCGTCCGCATGAAGTGGACGCCGCGTGTGCCCGTGTAGCCAACCTCCAGCACCATATGCTGACCGAAGCCATGCTGAACGTTGATGTTCCATTGTTGCGTCTTCGGCGTCAGTTGATTCGTGTCGATAGAGCCGAGCGTAATCGGAAGGTCGAAGTTCCGGGCGCTTCCCCCGCCGGGATTCGAGAGTTGCGTATTGTCGATTGTCAGCAATTCGGAAAAGGGCGGATTACCGGACATCAAAATAAACGCGCCAAGAATTTCCCGGCTGTAGAACAGGCCGTAGCCGCCCCGTAGCGCTGTGCGCCCATTGCCGAACAGATCGTAGGCAAAGCTAAACCGGGGCGCGAAGTTCTTCCGGCTCGATTTCCAATATGCCGTGGGGTCCACCAAGCCATTAAATCGGTTGCCGGCCCCGCGTTGAACCTGTCCCGCCGCATTCAACGTGACGGCCTGCGCTGGATCGTACTTGCTGGGAAGAAAGACACGGAACCGTGCGTCGGGTTCGTGGGCGGGCGGGAAGATGGAGTAACGCAGGCCGAAGTTCAGCGTCAGCTTCCGCGTTGCTTTCCAGGAGTCGTCGATGAAGGTCTCGAAAGAGTTGCGGCGGTTATCGTTAAACGCGACGGTATTGGTTTCGTTATAGTTCGAGGAGTTGCCCAGTAGCAGGTCGGCGAACGCGTCGCCACCGCTCGCCGCGCCCGGTTGGCGGGTGAAGCGTCCATCGAAACTAAATGCGCCAAAGACGTTCGTGTTGGTTGGCTCGAACTTAATCTCATAAGAAACATTGAAACCGGTTTTTATGGTGTGAGCGCCCTTGATCCACGTGAAGGTATCGCGGAAATCATAGATCGTCTGGTAGTTGCTCCAGGGCGCGCCGGGAGCGACGCCGGAGTAGCCCGTCAACGCGATGGTGGGGACGCGATCAGGAACCGCCGTCAGGTTTAAGTTGGCCAGCGGATAAGAACTCTCGCTATCGGGGAAAAGTTGGGGGATGTTGATGCCCCATTTGGCGCCGCTCAAATCGGGCGGGAACTGCTTAATCCGATTGTGGCTGCGCACCCAGTTGAAGTCCATGATCAGCGTGGGCGTGAACGTCGCATTGTAGTTGACCGTCATGTTTCGAGCCGGCGTTTCGTTCTGCTGGCGCAGAAATTCAAACCCCGACGACGTCGCGAAATTATTGAGCCGGAACTCCGGCGTATACCGCCACATCACCCGGTGTTTGTCGCTGATATTGTGATCGATCCGGTAATTCTGTTCGCCGGTATCATCCCGGCGGCCCTGAAGGGAGAACCAGTTTCTTCCAGCCGAATCGGAGAAATTCGGATCCGGATACATCTTCGCGTAGCCGAGCGCATTGCGATCAATTCGCCCGGATGGGATGACATTTCCCGGGAACGGCTGACCGGTTGACGGATCGTAGATCACTCGCGACGTCCCGCTGAAATTGCCGCCGCGCATGGCGACCGTCGGCACGATGCCGAAGAATTCCTGCTGCTGCCGCTCCTTGATCCATCCCACGAGCGCGAAGAAGAAGGTCTTATTGTGGCCATCGTAAATCTTCGGGATGACGACCGGACCGCCTACGGTGACCCCATAATCGTTGCCGCGGAACGACGGCCGGGTAGGCAGAAAATAGTTCCGGGCGTTGAACTTGTCATTACGATGGAAATAGTAGGCCGAGCCATGCAGTGCGTTCGTCCCGCCTTTCGTGATGACGTTGAACTGGGAGCCGCCGCCGACGCCAAACTCCGCGGAGTAGTTGCCGCGAATGGCGCGGAATTCAGCAACGCTCTCAATGTTGGGAGCCAACGGCGTGCTCCAGTTGCCGCCGGTGTCGATATTATAGCCGCCGTCAAGCAGCCAGGCATTATGGGTTGGCCGTATGCCGTTTACGGCGGAGTTGTTGGCGCGGCGGTCGTAAGGAGTCGTGGAAACAACGCCGGGCATCAGGAGGGCGAAGGGAAGGACGTTCCGTCCGCGGGCAGGCAGTTGAATCATGTCCTTGCCGTCAAGTAGCTGCGATGTCGCGCCACTGGCGGTGTTAACGCTGATGGCGGCGGCCTCCACGGTAATCTGGTCGGCGATTTGCCCAACCTCCATCGAAAATAGGATGCGCCGATTGTCGTTCACACGCAGTTGCACATCGTTCGTAACAGCTTTCTTGAAGCCGTTCGCCTCCGCGGTGACGGAATAAGTTCCGATCGGCAACAGGACAAAGGAATAGTTCCCGGATTCGTCAGAAACGATTTGCCTGGTCAAACCCGTGCCGAGGTTCCGGGCTCTGATGGCGGCTCCGGGGACCACAGCGGACGAGGAGTCCTGAACGATACCATAGATGCCGGCCGTGACTTCCTGGGCCGGGGATAGGGACGAGAACACCACGGCTAACAGCACGGCGCGCAGCGGGTAAAACTTCATATGTCCTCCAGTTCGAATGCTAGATTCAGTGTCAGTTGTACCACGCGCCAGCTTTCGCCATTCGTGTTCGATGAACTCGCCGTCGAAAGCGTTACGCAACATGCTTGCGCAAACACGTTCGAGTGGATTGCGGGCGACCCGGCGGAAGCGCACCCGCTCCGACATCTGGAATCCCTTCGCAATCCCCATGTCCAGGTTGCCCCGGTCCGGGATTGGCAAACATACTTGCGCCGGGAAAGAATACCGGACCCGCCACGCCCGGCGCCAACGCCGCCCGGCTCTGCCCCACATTGTTCGCGGTCAGGAACCCGAAACGAACGGTGAACGGCCGTGTTCACCGCCTTATTCGGACTCCCGCAAATCGGCTTGCCCCCCGGCGCTCGCCAAAACTGGCCAACTTACCCTCCCGTGCCCCGGTACCGTGGCCGCCAAGCCACAGCACGGCAAAGCGTTATCATCCCCGTCGGCGCCGCGCGGCTGGATCATTTTTGGCGAGCATACCCGGGCTCATTCGCCCGAGCGCCGAAGATCCCGCCTGGACACGCCGCGCGGCGCGCATCTGGCTAACGCTCTTTAGCGTGTCGCCGCGATCATGATGGGGGCGTTGCTTGGAACGGGGGTGCCGAAATTCTCGATTTCGGCTTCTCGCTTATGTACGAAATGGCGTACGATTAGTCGATGGCGAAAAGAAAACCGGCGAGCTCGATGACCGTAAGCTTGGCGAGAACCAGTCTCTACCGCCTTGTGGATGAGGCGGCGGCGTCACACATGCCCGTGCTGATCACTGGCCGCCGGTCTAACGCAGTCTTGATCGGCGAAGAGGACTGGCAAGCGATTCAGGAGACGCTCCACTTGCTTTCGATTCCGGGAATGCGCGAATCGATTCGCAAGGGCCTGGCGACGCCGGTCGAGGCCTGCGCTCCGGAACTCCGCTGGTGAGTTGGCAAGTCGTCTTTACGCGGCAGGCCCAGAAGGATGCGAAAAACTTGGCGGCCTCCGGTCTCAAGGGCAAGGCGGAACTCCTGCTTGCCACTCTGGCAAAGAACCCCTATCAGACTCCGCCGCCCTTCGAGAAGCTGGTTGGTGACCTGGCGGGCGCCTATTCGCGCCGGATCAACATCCAACACCGGCTGGTCTACCAGGTGCTGGACGACCTCGGAGTGGTGAAGGTACTCCGCCTCTGGACTCATTACGAATGATATGGGCGAGAGCTTTTTCGCCCCGCCACCGGCCCGCCCGAGAGCTTCGAGGAGTCGTCCACCGGCCAGACGGTATCGGACGCCCCCACGCCCGCCGTGAGGAAGCAGCCATCTTCAAACTCTTGCTCCGTGATCTCGAAGCGCGGCGCGAAGACCATGTACATCTTGCGGCAGTCGCTCATCGGCACCGTGCGGTTGAGCTTGTCCAGAAGAGGCTGCGTGAAATCGAGCGTGATGTGGTATCTGGTGTCGTTGTCCCCGCCGGAGAATCTCCGCGTGACGCCGGTGCCGCCCGACCATTCGATCTGCTGCGACCCGGGCGGGTCCGGAGGATCGGCATCCACGTGGCCTGAGGTGGCCAGCACCCGGTCGATGTTGCCGAGCTTGCCGTAGCGCGCGGCCGGAAGCGCGGGCATCACGAACTGAAGCCGGAGGCTGGCCACGGAAGTCAAGAACCCCGTGGCGGTCGCGGCGATCACCCCGGATTGGTCGGGACCGAAGCGGCCCGCGACCGGATCGCCCATCGTGTTGATGATTTGGGCAAGCTTCTGAAGCCGATGCTTCGCGCCCAACTGGAGCGTGACGAAACTTCCCGAGGGGTGGTTCATCGTGACCACGCAACGGATCGTGCCCGTGCCGACGGCCTCAACGCGCATCAGTTCCTCGTTCGTGCCGGTGCGCTCGATGAAAACGTAGTCGCCCACACTGATCCCCGTCGTGCTGGCGACCGGAATGTCCTGCGCCGTCGCGCTTCCGGCCACGTCCGCAGAAGGGGTCGGCTCAATGATGCAGTCGGTGTGCGCCACGGTGTACCGAGTATCGCGGAAGTAGAGGTGGAGGTAGTCGATCCCGCAATACAGCGCGACCCCGCTGGCGTCGAACGCGCAGGATGCCGGTGTCTCGCCGCCGCCCGGAGACAACCGTCGCGTGGTCGAGCAGCCGCACTTCGTGCAAGTCGTTCGGTCCGCCCACACACCACATACGAAGGTCATTGCGTCCCAGGAGACGGACGAGAACTTCGCGGCGTCGAGACGCATCGCCCCGTCCAGCGCGTGGTCGTAGTCGATGTCGAACTCCAGTTTCAGGCCGGAGAGACCTGTGCGCGGCAGAGGCTTCACGCGCAGGTGTTTGAAGTAGTCGTAGGCGTTCCAGAAGCCCAGGACGGCGAAATCCGCTGCCGCCTGGAAGATTCCGGAGATGGAGACACTGTTGGCGGTGGCATCGTGAATCGTGGTTGTCGCGGCGCGCCCGGTGAATCCCTGCAGATGGAAGTTCCGGCGTGGGTCGAATATGTGGAGCGGTTCTAAAGGCAAGATGTGGCCGCCTTGGGTTAGGAGGAAATCTCGATTCTCTGAGTCTCGGACACCAGGCGATACAGGCCGCCGGGTCGTGAGAACACGACGACCGTGAGACCAACCGGGATTCATCTCACCGCCGTTGTAAGCAAAGTTGCCCTGGATCGCCCACTTCTCCAGTGAGGGCTTTACACTGCGATGTGACTCGTCGCGAAGGCTTCGGTGGCCGCGCGACAAATCGAGCGACAATCTGCCCGCGGCCATTGATGACAGCGTCGAAGTCTCACCGCTTCGGTGGATTGTGCTGAAGGGCCGCTCAATCCCGGCACCCCGACGTTACTTCCTTGAGAACGGGTTGGAACGGCAACCAACGGACGCGTTCCGCCCGACGTGAGACTTCTCTATTTGCTCTAGTCCCGCTCTACACCTTGGCCACCGAAAAGCTCGCGTCACCCCTCTAAGGTCAATACCCGCGTTGGCCCAGCAGCTCGAATGTGCGATCCAATGCCGTTGATATCGCATCAGCCTCACTTGTTCCCGCACCTACAGTCTTCAGTTCGAACCCGTCAACGACGCTCCCGTCGCTGGACGAAAGAATGCTGAATGCCACGATGATAGAGGTGCTGAACAGCCCTATGGCCGAAGTGCCAGGCTTCACAGAGTTGATGCTCATGCGAGCCAGAAAGAGCTTGTTTCCCATAGTGGACACCGGCATGTCCTGAAGATCTGCACCGCCCCGACCGGCGAAGAACGAATCGAAGGCGCCCTCTGTGACGAACGCGGGAGAGAAGACGATATTGGAGGCCGTTTTTCCTCGGCTGGCGAACTGCTTGACCAGCGCTGCGGAAAATATGTTCATCGGCACCCTGGCAGCCGTCGCCGCACAGACAACGAAATCGACCTTGGCGGGCAAATGCGTGGCGTACAGATAGCCCGCACGACGTACCATGTCCGCCGCATCACGGGCTGCTCGCTCTCGATTCCTTTGCGCCACGTCTTCCTGTGCTTTGCCCTGAGTTGCCCGTTGTTGGGTCCCGGCGGACGCCTCGCGAATCTTTGTTTCCCATTGTCGCCGGATTTCCGGCGTCACAGGTTGCAACTGGTCGCCCGTTGATCGAGCGTACCCCGGTCCATCAAAGAAATGGAAATTGCTGCTGGAATCCGCATAGTACCAGAGTAGCGGGTCACGCGTGACTCCGTCGAACCAGTCGTGATGCGCGGGATCGGCCACACTTTCAATGCGCCCCTCTTTGATGCGAACTAGCCATCTAATATTTTCGCGGGTGACTGATCGGAAGGGCGCACCATACCTCGCCTCCGTCCCTGCTCGATCGGAAAATACAACATCCCCAGGCACCAGTGCATAGAACTTGCTCGCATTACCATTGGGGTCGAAGTTTTCGTTTCGCGTACCCAAGTACAACACCAGGTTGTACAAAACTCCCATAGTCAGAAGAATTGCTAGGCCTGCGTTCCTCCGTTTCTTGTTACGGAACGAAAACAGATAATACTTCACCCCTAGTGCAAACGGAACAAGAAACGCTAGACTTACTGCATTCGCCAGGAAGGTATCGATTCGAAGACGCGCCTTGACGTTATCTAAGAAATGCCAATACACCTCAAAGATGGAAAGGTCAACGATGGCGCTCACCAGCCAGAAGGACGCAAGAACCATCACGCCGATTAGGAAGAGGCGTTTGGCCACCTTCACCCAGTCAGGCTTTGCTTCTTCAGGTTCAGAAGGATTCGTGATTAACGGCGTCATCGCTTTGTCCGCTTTGTCCGAAGCCATTTAATGATCTTAATGCAGACAACGATCACGATCAAGAGGGCCGCCAGGCCCTCGACGAATTTAACGAGCAATTGGAACTCCCGCATCACGATCCAGCTTCTGTTAGAACAGCGGCATGCTGACCCGGTCGAAAATCAGATTCTGAAGCGAATAGGCTTTCTTGGTGTCTGTCGCGTCAACGCCGACGACGAATTCGGTGCTCATCTGAAAGAACTTCGGAGAGGGGCCAGATGTCGTCTCGCTCACATCTTGAACGAAGTCCATGGTGACCGCTATACTTTGCCCAGGCGGAATTGGCGTGGTTGAACCGTAAATGAACTGATACGTACGGCAGGTCGCAGAATTACCGGCAGTTCGAGCAGTTTGTGAGTTAGTGTCAGCCTGTCTTTGAAGAAGGCGCGCGATCTCAGCGGGATCATATGCTGCCCTGAACCACCCTTCACACTCAGGTGCCCCCACGCCAACAACGCTCACGCCAGTGACGCTCGAAGTAGATAGACTCCACACCGTTCCGCGCTCGTCGAGTAAGCGAGTCCGCAAAACTTCTCCCATCGTTCGGTCGAGATAACCAGCAACGGTGTTCATCGCCACGACCAAAGGCACCCGAAGATCGCGGTTCAAGAACTCGAAGGAGAGCTTGATACCGTTTCGGCTTTGGCGGTTCCCTTTATTGAGCTTCATTGGCAAGACCGACTTGAGAAGGACACGGAGAGATCCAACATCCTTGGTTGCAATTGCATTGGCCTCCTGATAGCTCGTACCAATGCCACTACCAGCAGCCGTCGACCGCGACGTAGTCGCGACACGACTGGCCGATATGCCTCTATTGAGCGGGGCCTCCGGCGGCACCGGATTGAACGGTCTGTGACTGACGGGGTGCATGCGGATGTATCCTTCGAGAGAACACGGTCGCAGTTAAGGCCCTTTTTTCATTGGTGCGTATGCCCCAAATTGAGCATGGTTCCAGGAAGGCGATTGAACATTGGCGAGGCTCCCGGAGCACTCCCCTAGACCAGAATCCGCGATTGGCCAACCTGGGCTGTCGTGTTCGGAAAGGTTGGATATAGGGATGCCGGAAACGCATGGCTTCGGAAGAAGCCCCGACAGCGAGGATGAATCGGACGGACTGCCCGTGCTTCGATCAAAGGTAGCCGGGATCGATCTGGGGAGCGAGACCCATTGGGTGTGTGCTCCGAAGGTGGATGGCGCGGGACGTGAAGTGGCAAAGTTCGGAGCAACGACGCCGGAGTTGGACCGGATGGCGGAGTGGATGAAGGAAAGGAAAGTGGAATCGGTGGCGCTGGAGAGTACCGGCGTGTACTGGATTGCACCGCACGAGGTTTTGGAGAAACAGGGCTTCGAAATGGTGCTGGTGAATACGCGAGAGTTGGCGAGAGTGCCCGGGCGAAAGAAGACCGACCGGGTGGACTGTCAATGGATCCAGCGTCTACACAGTTGCGGATTACTGACGGGCTCGTTCCGGCCGCCCGAACCGGTGTGCATGCTGCGGACGTTGGTGCGAGACAAGGGGACCTTGGTAGCCGAAGCTGGGGACTGGTTGCGACGGATGCAAAAGAGCCTGGACCAGATGAATGTACGCGTCCACCGGGCGGTGTCCGACATCGACGGGGTAACCGGGATGGCTATCTTGCGAGCGATCGTGGACGGAGAGCGGGACGCCCGCCGGTTGGCGAAGTTGCGGGATGGGCGCTGCCGCAAGAGCGAGGAGGAAATCGCCGAACAATTGAGCGGGCATTGGCGCGAGGATCACTTGTTCAGTTTGCGGCAAGCGCTGAAGATGTACGACACGATCCAGGAACGGATCGGGGAGTATGAGCGGGAAATTCTGCGAAAGCTGGCGGAGATGGAACTGGAAGAGAGCCGGGGCAAGAGGCACCGAAGCTGAGCAATCCGCGGAAAACCAAGGCGATCAAACGGCGAGGGGAAGAACCCATGCGCCAAGCGCTGTACCGGATCAGCGGGGTGGACCTGACAATGATCGATGCCATCGGCGTGGAAACGGTCCAAGTTGTGTTGAGCGAATACGGTCCCGATCTGAGCCGGTTTCCCACCGAAAAGCAATTCGTGTCTCATCTGACATTAGCTCCGCACAAGCCAACGAGCGGAGGCAAGCCGGTAAAGAAAAAGAAGCGAGGCACCGGCAGCACACGCGTCGCCGCCGCGCTGCGCATGGCGGCATTATCGCTGCGCCACAGCGAGACCGCCCTGGGGGCTTATTACCGCCAGACCGCACGGCGTACTCGGGGCGATGTCGCGGTATTTGCCACGGCAAGGAAGCTGGCAACTTTGATCTACCGTCTCCTGCGGTGGGGCCATCCCTACATTGATGAAGGGGCACAGGCTTAT
>CAMDKT010000113.1 GCA_945900935.1 Candidatus Sulfopaludibacter sp. SbA3
CCAGGACTTGGCGGCGTTCCTTCTCGGCATGCCCACCGGCGGTCAATTTGACTTGAACGCGCCCCGGCAGAACAAGAACAACTACTACTCGGTATTTCTGCAGGACGACTTCCGCGTCCGATCCAATCTCACGTTGAATCTCGGCCTCCGGCTGGAAGGCGAGACCCCAACGACGGAGCGCTACAACCGCACCATCAACGGTTTTGACAACAGTACCCCAAGCTCGATTTCTGCCAGGGCGATAGCGGCTTACACCGCCAGTCCGATCGCCGAAGTTCCCGCCGCCCAGTTCAAAGTGAATGGCGGTCCGTTGTACGCCAGCTCCTCGAACAAAGAAATCTACTCCACGCCGAAGGCGAACTTCTCTCCGCGGATCGGCTTTGCCTGGACGCCCGGATTTATTGACAAGACGGTCATTCGCGGCGGCGTCGGGATCTTCTATTTTCCCTACGGGATCAGCGGCAACCAGGCGCCCGGCTTCAGCCAGAGCACTCCGCTGGTCGCCAGCAACGACGGCTTCCGGACGGCCGCGGCAACGCTCGCCAACCCGTTCCCGAATGGCGTCCTCACCGCCACCGGTTCCACTCTCGGCCTGGCTACGAACCTGGGCCGGAACATCACCTTCTACAATCCCACTCCCAAATATCCCTACTCAACGCGGTGGACGTTTACCCTGCAGCGCGAACTGTTCCCGAACGTTCTCCTCGAACTCGGCTACATCGGCAACAAGACCGTCAAAATGCCCGTGAATCAAAACCTGAACGGTACGCCCGTCCAGTTCCTGTCCACTTCCCCCGCCCGCGATCAGGTGGCTATCGACCGCCTTTCGCAGAATGTCGCCAATCCCTTTGCCGGCCTGCTCCCCGGGAGCACCATCAATGGCGGCGTCGTGCCCCGCAGCCAACTGCTCGGCGCGTTTCCGCAGTACGCCGGTGCCAACGGCGTCCAGGCATTGCAGCTCAACGATGGCTCCTCCCATTTCCACGCCTTTGACGCGCGTATCGAAAAGCGTTTCTCGCACGGCTTCCTGATGCTGGTGAATGTGCAGTATTCGAAACTCCTGGAAAAGCGCAGCCGATTGAATGATCTCGACCCGTTCCTGGAAAAGCGGATCGCCGCCGAGGACCGCCCCTATCGCCTGGTTTGGAGCGGCACTTACGATCTGCCGTTCGGCCGCGGCAAGGCGTTCATGAAAGGTGCCAATCGGTTGCTCAACTACGCCGTGGGCGACTGGAACGTGAACCTGATCACCACTCTCACCACCGGCACGGCGCTCGGTTGGGGCAACATCATCTATCTCGGCGGACCGCTGAGTTTGAATCCGCACGGCGTGGATGGCGCGTTCGATGTTAACCAGTTCAATCGCGTGCCCGCGCAGCAGCTCGCCGCCAACCGCCGCACGTTTCCGACCCGCTTCGCCGACCTCCGCCAGGACAGCGTCAAACAGATCGATTTCTCCATCATCAAGGGAATGCGCATCACCGAGAAGGTGAAGTTGACCTACCGCTGCGAGTTCTTTAACTCCACCAACCGGGCGATCTTCAACGGCCCGGATCTGAATCCCACGTCTTCGACCTTTGGCCGGATTCTGGGGCAGGCCAACACGCCGCGCCGGATTCAGATGGCCTTGCGGCTGGTGTTTTAACGAAACGTCTTGTCGTCAACCTTCTCCAGGTCCACATTATTGCCGAATACGCCAAGCGTCACAATGGCAAAGGTGAAGACGCTGTTGCCAGGCTCCACATGGCCGCCGAAGGCCTTCTCGCCGTTGGTCAGCGTCATGTGGGCGTGCAGGCGGCCGTTGATCACATAGCCGTTAACGCTGATAATGTCGGCAGGCTCCGTCGGGTTCTTCAGGAAGATATTCTTTGAAGGAAACGTCCGGTTGTTGACCGAGTGAATGTGATAGTTTCGCACCGAGCCGATACCGGAAAGAATAACGGCGTTCTTGATCTTATGGTCCTTTACCATCTTCTCCATCCCGCCGAGCAGGTCGGCTTCATATTTGAAGCGCAGCACGACGACGCGTTCAAAGTTGCCGGAGATGGCATAGACGTCAGGAACGTCAGCGCTGTTGGCTTTTGCGTCCTGTTCCGGCGTCGTTGCCTTGGTGATCTCGGTGCGTGTGGTCTGTGCCCACAACCCGGCCGCGGCGAGGGTTGAAAGGCAGAATAGACGCGGAAATAATTGCATGAATGCTCCTTAGCGAGGCGCGAACTTCTGCACGCGCCAGTTTTTGATTTCAGCGGCGTAGATACTTCCGCTGGGTCCGATGGCCATGTGGTGAACGAAATCGAGTTGACCGGGGAGTTTGCCGGAACCGCCCAGCACGCCCAGAATTTCCCCGTTCTGATTGAGTTTCAGAATCCGGTTATTGTGCCCATCGCACATGTAGATGAACCCATCGGGAGTGATCACAATGCCCCACGGCGAGCCGACGTGTTTCCATTGCGTGATGAATTTTCCGTTGGCGTCGAAGATCTGCATCCGGTGATTCTCGCGGTCCCCGACATACACGCGCCCCCGTTTGTCGACCGCCACGGCGTGCGGAAGATTGAACTCCCCTTCGCCTGTTCCCTTCTTGCCCCAGGCGAGCAGAAACTTGCCCTCCTTGTTGAACTTCACGACGCGCGAATTGCCGTAGCCGTCGGAGACGTAGAAGTCGCCATTGGGCGTAAAGGCGAGGTCCGTGGGCCGGTTGAATGTGTCGTTCGTTTCGCCCTTCGTATTCTTGCGGCCCAGCACCATCCGCACCCGGCCCAGCGGATCCATTTTGACGACGACGTGTCCCTGCGCGTCGACGGCCACGCCGGGCGTCTCCTCAAACGTCCAACCGGCGGGCAGCCGGGGCCAATCGGGAGGGCGTTTCGTCAGGTTCATCGCATTTACCAAATTACTTTCAGCGCGAGTTGGATCACGCGCCCGTCGTTGGCGCCCGTGATTCGTCCGTAGGCGCCGGAAGAGACCAGCGTATTCGGGGCCGAGAAGTTCACCTGGTTGAAGACGTTGAAGAACTCGCCTCGCAATTGGACTCGCACGGGCTCGCGGACGATGAAGTCCTTCATGAGAGTAAAGTCGGTGTTGGCAAACGCCGGGCCACTGATGATGTTGCGGCCGGAGTTGCCGTAGATGCCGCGTGGCAGAATCGCGACGGGGACAAACGCCGCCGTATTGAAGAACTGGCTAACCATGTCCGCGCGGCTGGAGTGAGTTCGCGTAACGTCATCGTAAGTCATGCCGTTGACGAGTTGGGCGCGCTGGAGATTCTGTTGACCGGTTCCGTCCAGAGCCACATCCACACCCATCGTGATGTTCAGCGGAGCGCCGGTTTGCACGGAGTGAAACACGCCGAGGCTCCAATTGGCCAGCAGATGTCGGGCGGCAACATTTTCAAAGCGCAGATCGGGGCTCCACAGCCAGCTAACCGCGACAACGTGGCGGCGGTCGAAGTTGCCGCGGCCCTTCTCGTCGCGCAGGTTAAATGGATTCCCCACACCCGGCGTCAGGCCCGGTTGCGGCGCGTTGACGTTGTCCACCTGTTTGCCGAAAACGTAGGAGCCGTTGAACGAGAAGCCCTGGCTGAACCGCTTCTCCACGCGGAACTGCCCGCTGTGATAGCCGGATCTATAATCGTTGGCGAGGATGCGGGACTGTGTATTAAACAGCCCGATGGTTTGCGGGTACCGCACGCGGTTGTTGATGTTGGCGGCCGACGGTGCCAGGCCGGTGATCGGGTCTGTCTTGAAGACGGCCGGGTTCCAATGGCGGTGGCCTTCCAGCTTCTGGGAGAGCTTTCCGGCGTAGGCCACGGAAACGACCAGACTGGAGCGAAATTGGCGTTCAATATTGAGGTTCATCGATTGTGTATACGGCACAACCAGACGGACTTCGGTGGTGACCAGATTGGCCGGAAGAGGGAAATCGCAGGCCACGCCTGGCCGGGCGGCGATGGGCCGGCAGCCGAACTTCCCGGGAAGCACACCCGCTGGCGGCAGGGGCCGATTCAGGGATCGATACGGCGCGTCGATTTGGCCTTGGCGTAGAATATCGGTGCCGGCGAACGGCGCTTCTGAAGTATGGACGACGGTGGCGCTCAGTTGATCGAAGAAGACGCCGTAGCCGCCGCGAACGCTGGTCTTGCCGTTGCCGAAGACGTCCCAGGCGAAGCCAACCCTGGGCCCAATGTTATTGAGGTCATCGAAGCTCAGCTTGCCATTGGAGGGCAGTCCCGGATCGCCCGGGAACAGCACGAACGGCAGGGCGTCCGTCTTCACGGTGGAGCGCAAAGCCAGGTTGGGAACGTCGGTCACCGTATGCCGCCCGTACTTCTGATCCCAGGCGAGATACGGCTCCCAGCGCGCGCCAAACGTAAGTGTGAAGCGGGGCACGATCTTGAACTCGTCCTGCACAAAGAAGAAGTGCTTCCAACTGACAGGGTCGCTGCCGGGTTGTCCGAAAGTGACGTTGACCTGATCGAATCGGCCGAGCAGGAAATCGGCCATGGGATTGCCGGAGCCGATGCCCGTGAACGTCGCGCTTCTTCCTTGCGTGTACTGATTGTTGAGCGTCCAGGTTACTTTATGCATTTCGTAGCCGAATTTGATGGTGTGACGGCCTTTGATCCAGCTCATGGAGTCGCGGAAATGCCAGTTGCGGTAGTCCTGTCCGTTGGGATTCACCGGGGCCAGGTTAAACCGGCCTTGTACGTTGATGGAAACACCCTCGCCGTTAATACCCGAAGGGAGGCTGATTCCCATCGTGTCCGGAGGCACGTTTTCACGGGCCAGGTCGAGCGAGCTGACTCGCATGTAATCGAAGGTGGCCTGATTGAGCAGCGTGGGGCTGAGCGTATAGGTGCTGGAGACGGAGAAGTTATTGTTATTGACCGTCCGGTCGCCAGTATTGAAGGGCTGTATGTTGCCGGCCGTGAAAAGCTGTGAGTAGTTATCCCGATGGAAGTGACCGAAGATCGAGTGCTTCGAGGTCTGCAGGAAGTCGACACGGCTCATGAAAGAGTAGTTCCCCGATGGCGTGGGGAATTGCGCGACAAACGTTCCAGTGGCTGAGCGCGGAATGTATTTGCTGAGGATGGTTTGGGCGGCGTTGCTGATGCAGCCGCGAGCGACAATATTGGCGGCGACGCAGGGCGCGCCCGTCGGGTCGGTCATCGCGCGGCCGGTAAGAGGGTCGTTGATATTGCGGAGCGCGGCGGCGCCGGTGAAGATACCGGAGCGCTCGGCGTCCGTCGGCACCAGCGCCTGCGTGGAGCCGGTTTCCGGACGGTTCCAGAGCTTCTGATAATAACCAAAGGCGAAGAGCTTGTCTTTCCGGATGGGGCCGCCTGCGGCCGCGCCGGCCTGGTTCTGCCGGCTCGTCGGACGCCGCGGCTGGAAGAAGCTGCGCGCGTTCAGTTTCTCATTGCGCAAAAATTCCCAGGCGCTGCCGTGGAACTGGTTGGTGCCGGCCTTGGAAGTGATGCTCACCTGGCTGCCGGAATTATTGCCGTACTCCGAAGTAAAGTTATGCGTCTGGATACGAATCTCCTGTACGGCGTCCGGGGGAGGGAAGTTGAGGCCGGTGGTTTGGCCGAAGTGGGTGAAGTTGGCGCCGTTGAAGGTGAAGTTATTATCGGACGAACGGCCGCCGTTGACGCTCATGTTCGGGCCCGCGCGCGTATTCCCCATCTCTTGCGGCGCGTTCACATTCAGAACGCCGGGGAGGATCCGCGCCAGCGACATCACGTTGCGGCCGTTCAGTGGAAGGTCCTGTACGCGACGGTCGTCGACCAGGCCGGAGAGCGTCTGGCTGGTCGTGTTGACCAGCGTCGCCGTGCTGTTGACGGTAACCTCGGCCTGCACCGAACCGACTTTGAGAGCGAAGTCGACACGTAGATTTTCGGCGAGCGAAAGGCGCACGCCGTGCTGGACTTGCCGCTCAAAGCCATCGGCGGCTGTCGTGATGTCGTAGGTCCCGGATGGAATCGCGAGGATATTGAAGAATCCGGTGCCATCGGTGGTCGAGTTTCGCGTCAACTGTTGTTCCGCTGAACGGGCCGTCACCGCGGCTCCGGGAATCGCGGCGCCGGAAGGATCGCGGACGAAGCCGCTGATACTACCCGATACCTGGGCAAAACAGAAGGGAGCGAAAACGGCCGCGGCCGCTATCTGAAACAGCGAGCGTAGATGCATGAAAAGTCTCTCCGTGGAAGGCTATGCGGTCAACTGCGGAATCAGCTCTCCGTGAACATCGGTCAGCCGCATCTGGCGGCCATTGAAGTAATACGTCAACCGCTTGTGATTCAAGCCGAGCAGATGAAGGATAGTTGCATGGACATCGTGATAGGACACCGGTTGTTCGGTGGCTTTATACCCGAAGTCGTCGGTGGCCCCAATCACTTGTCCCCCGCGGATCCCGGCGCCGGCCATCCAGAGCGACATCGCCCCAGGGTTGTGATCGCGGCCAAGCCCTTTTTGGGAAATAGGCATGCGGCCGAATTCGGAGTGCCAGATCACCAGCGTGTCGTCGAGAAGGCCGCGCTGTTTCAAATCGCGGATCAGGCCGGCGATGGGAAGGTCAATTTCCCGCGCGTGGGCGCCGTGGTTTTCAGCGAGGTTGGAATGGGCGTCCCAATCGTCGATGTCGGTGCGGGCCTTGGCTCCGTTGAACAACTGCACGAACCGCACGCCGCGTTCCACCAGACGCCGGGCCAGCAGACACTGGCGGCCGAAGGGTTCGGTGATGGCGTTGTCGAGGCCGTAGAGTTTCTTCGTGGCCTCGGATTCCTTGTTGAGGTCCACCGCCTCCGGCGCGCAGGCCTGCATGTGATAGGCGAGTTCGTAGGAGGCGATGCGGGCGGCGAGTTCACTGCTGCCGGGGTAGAGCGCGGCGTGCTGCCCGTTCAAGCGGGCGAGGTGATCGAGACGGGCCCGCTGCTGCGCGCCGGAGACTCCTTCGGGCGGGCGGAGGTCGAGAATAGGGTCGCCGGTGGGGCGGAACACCGTGCCCTGGTAAGCCGCCGGGAGGTAGCCGCTGTTCCAGTTGGAAACGCCCGCATTGGGCCCGCCGCGCGGATCGTGAATGACGACGTAGCCGGGCAGATTCTGGTTCTCGCTCCCAAGTCCGTAAGTGACCCAGGAGCCGACACTCGGGTTGCCCATCAGCAGCGAACCGGTATTCCATTCGTAGTGAGCCAGCACATGGTCGTTCGACTTTCCATAACCCGACCGGATGAGCGCGACCTCGTCAATAATGGACCCCATGTGCGGAAAAAGCTCGGAGACCTCGGTGCCGCTCTGGCCGTACTTCTTGAACGAATACGGGCTGCCCATCAAAGGGCCGGGATAGCCCTGGCGAACAACGATATCGCCAAAACCGCTCAACGGTTTTCCGTGGTGCTTTTGGATCATCGGCTTCGGGTCGAAGGTGTCGATGTGGCTGACGCCGCCGGTCATGAAGAGCGAAATAATCGACTTGGCGCGGGGTTTGAAATGAGGCTTCTTAGCGGCGGCGAGCGCGGAATTGGGAACCGTTTCGCAGGCTTCGGCGGCCAGCAGATTATCCTGCGCTAAAAGACTGGCCAGCGCGACTCCGCCGATGCCGCCGCCGGATGTGAAAAGGAGATCGCGCCGGGAGATGGTTTTCATGGGTGTCCCGTCAGTTGATGTAGAGAAATTCGTTGAGGTTGAGAATCACGTCGCAGAGGTCGGTGAGGGCCGCGAGCGCGGAGCCGCCATGCGCGGACAGTTGGCGGTTGAGGAACTCGACGTTCGCGCGTAGCTCGGCCGGCTGTGGTTCCCGCGAGAGGCTGAGGCGGTAGGCGGCGCGAACTTGCGCTTCCTGTTCGGGACCGGCGGCCGTAAGCACCCGCTGCGCGAAGGCACGCGCCTGGGTGAGAACGAATTCGTTATTGAGCAGCGTCAGAGCCTGCGTCGGCACGGTGGTAACGCTGCGGCTTTCGCAAGTTACATTCGGGTCGGGCTGGTCAAAGACTTCGAACATCGGATACTTCATGCCGCGCTTGTAATAGGAGTAGACCCCGCGCCGCCAGATGTCCGGCCCGTCGTCGGTAACGACCCAAATGCCCTTATAGACCGCCTTGCGGACCGTTTCCGGGACGCTCGGAAAAAAGGCCGGGCCGCCGGATTTCGTATTGAGATTTCCGCTGACGGCGAGAATGGAATCGCGAATGGCTTCGCCCTCCAGACGGCGGTTCGGATAGTGCCACAGAAGCAGGTTGTCCGGATCTTTGTCGAGCGCAACCGGGTTGGCGTACTCGGAGGCCATCTGATACGTCTCCGAATTCATGATCAGCCGGTGCATCTGCTTGACGCTCCACCCGGCGCGGACGAACTCCGTGGCTAACCAGTCCAGCAATTCGGGGTGCGATGGGCGACGGCCCAGGCGGCCGAAGTTGCTTGGTGTGGATACGATCCCGCGGCCGAAATGGTGCTGCCAGATTCGGTTCACCATGACACGCGCGGTGAGCGGGTTGTCGGGACGGGCGATCCATTCGGCCAGGGCGCGGCGGCGTCCCGTAGTAATCCGGCCATCGGCTGGGGGAATCGTAATCGGCGCTTCGAGGCCGAGGATCTGGAGAAAACCCGGTTCGACGACGGTGCCGGGGGAATCGGGATCGCCGTTCTCCTGAAAACGGGTCTTAGGCGGATGGTACGGTTTTCCGGCCACCGGAACGTAGGTTTCGTTGACTTCCGCATGGTGCCCGGAGCCCGCTTTGCCCGGTGCTTCGTCGTCGCCAGGCCCCATTGGCGCCAGGCGGTAATCTCCATCGCGAATGCCCATGGCGAGCGGGAGCGGCGCGGGCAAATCTTTCTCAAACTCCTTGATTTGACGGTTCAGCGTATCGGCGGCGGCTCGGTCGGCGGGCGTCATCAGCGAACGGAAGTTGCCGCCGCGAATGGAGAGAATTTGCGTCGCGAGTAGCTTTTGGCCTTCGGTGCGCTGGTTTTCGGGAGTGCGCACGGCCAGTTGGATGTCTGCGGGGAACGTGGCGAGCTTCCGTTCGAAGGCCTGAGTCCGGTAGGGACCTTCGATCGCGAACAGGCGCGTTTTGAGCGGCGCCGTCTTTGCTTCCACGCTATCCTTCCGCGTTTGGTAGGCCGCAACTTGGTCCTTGGGCGCCAGCGGATGGTCGTAGTGGATGTAAGGATTAAATACGGCCATCAGCTTGTAATAGTCCAACTGAGGGATGGGGTCGAACTTGTGGTCGTGGCAACGGGCGCAGCTTACGGTTAGGCCAAGGAAGGCGCGCGTGGTGGTGCCGATGAGGTCATCGAGATAGATGAACCGATACTGCGGGTTGTCTTTTTCACGAAACCCGACGGTAGCGCCGACGCGATGGAAACCGGTGGCGATCAGGGCGTCGTAATCGGGATTATCGAGTTCGTCTCCGGCGACCTGTTCGCGGATAAAGCGGTCGTAGGGTTTGTCCTGGTTGAAAGCGCGGATGACGTAATCGCGGTAGCGCCAGGCGTTGGCGTAGGTGAAGTCCTGTTCGTAGCCGCCGCTATCGGCATAGCGGGCGACATCGAGCCAGTGACGCCCCCAGCGTTCGCCGTAGAGCGGGGAGGCGAGCAGGCGGTCGACGAGCTTGGAAAACGCATCGGGAGCGGTGTCGCGAACGAATGTGTCGACATCGGCGGGGCTGGGCGGGATGCCGGTCAGATCGAGATAGGCCCGGCGTATCAGCGTGTTTTTCGCGGCTTTCGCGGAGGGATTCAATTGCTTTTCGCCGAGCTTGGCGAAGATAAAAGCGTCGATCGGGTTCTTGTTCCAAACGGAGTTGGCGGCCGCCGGCGGTTGCGGCCGGGCGGGCGGACGGTAGGCCCACCAATTGCGGTCGGTGGCTGTGATCTTCATCGGGGCGGGTGCCTGGGCCGCCGCCACGGGAGCGGCTAACCAGACCGCGCCTTGGTCGATCCACTGCCGAATCGTCTCTATTTCGCCAGCCGTCAGCTTGCCGCCTAGCGGCATCGACGGCTCTATTTCGCCGAGCAGCCGTTTCATCAGCGGGCTCTCGCCGGATTTGCCCGGAACGATCGCCGCGCCATGCGCTCCGCCCCGGAGCGCCGCTTCCCGTGTGAGTAGGCTGAAGCCCGATAGCTGTTGCGACGCGCCGTGACAGCCGACGCAAGAGCGGGCAAAAATGGATTGCACCGCCGCCGGCTGCGCCGCCGCCGCGCAGACAAGCGTCAGCAGTAGGAGCACCTTTGGTGAAATCTTCTTCATGTCCAGTCAAATCATATGCGAATACCGGGAATTGCGCAACGGTCTGGGGAGCCTTGCTATAATCGCGGCGGGAGTCGAAATGAATCGTTTCGTTGTGCCGGTCGTATTTGCCATGTTCGCCGTTAGTGCCGCGGCCGCCGATGCTGGAGCGGACGTGAAGGCCTCGTCAGCCGCCTGGAGGCAGGCGGTGGTTAAGCAGGACCGGGAGAGCCTGGCCCGGCTGCTGGCCGATGACCTTGTTTACGCGCATTCCAGCGGAAAAACCGAGAACAAGGCGGAGTATATCCGCGCGGTGACCAGCGGTCCGTCCCGCTATGAGTCGTTTAGCGATACGAACACGGTCGTGCGGGTCTACGGAACGGCCGCCATATTGGAAGGCAACGTCGAAGTGAAGCCGACCGGCCGCGCCGCCTACAAAGTACGGACGCTGGAGGTTTATATCAACGATGGCGGCAAGTGGAAAATGACGGCCCATCAGTCGGCAAGATTGGCGCCGTAGCGCTGGCGGCCAGATTAGCGCCGTAGCGCCGGGCCGGGGTGGACGGCGGCGGTTTTTGCGATTTATTCTTTCCAAACGGGATTGGCGAAAGCGCCGTTACCGGCGATGTCCCACACGGCGAGACGGGCCCAGCGCCAGTTGGGGGCGGGGGCCTCGAACTCGATTTTCAGCTTTTCAAACGGGCGGGAGGATTCGAGGCTGTAGATGTGGCGGTGCGTTTGTTTGCCATCGCCCCAGACGAGTTCGGCGAATTGCAGGGGGAGGGTGTTTTGGATTTGCGCCGCGGCTTTTAGTTTGTCGGCGCTCGCCTCCGCGATGCTGTGTTCAGGCATGAGCACTTCGCCGGTGGAGACGAAGAAATCGCCGTTTTCCATGGCGTTAATCAACTCGCCGTAGTTGTCGTAGGAGGGGAGCTTGGCGGCGCGCACATAGTTGATGTTCATGTGGGCGTAGAGCTCGTGCGTGTGGTCGATTTGGAAGACATCGACTTCGGCGAGGAGGCGTTTTTTGAGGCCCCAGTTGCTCATGTCGTCCAGGAGGGTGAGGCTGCGTTCGCCCATGCGAGGGGAGGCCATGTCGGCGGGCATTTGCTTCCAGCCGGCTCCGAAATAGGTGTCGTCCAGGAAGTGTTCGGTGGTGCGGATTTTGTCGGGGTATTCTTTGGAGCCCTTGGTGCGCGGGTGGGTTTGGTAGGCGAATCCCTTCTCGCGGCGCATCATGTCGAGGAGAGCTTTTTGGCTGCCGATGGTGTAGACGGTGCCGTAGCCGGGGACTTGGGCGATTAAGGATTTGGAGCCGACTGGGGCCATGATCCAGTAGACGGGCTTGGGGAAGGAGACGGCCCAGTGGCCGCCGTAATGGACGTTGGCTTCCTCGGAGGGGATGAGGAGGAAGTCCTTGCCGGACTGGGCGCGGCAGTTATCGAAATAGGCTTTGAGTTCTTTGAGGCGGAGTTCGGTTTGGTCTTGCGGGTGGCCGTCGCCGTGGAAGTCGGCGATGATGGCGGCGTCGACGCCCATGTCCATGAGGACGGGTTTGAAGGGCGGGACCCAGTTGGCGGGCTTGGCCATGGCCTGGACGGTGTAGGCGAAGTGCCAGTGTGGGGCGACGGTGAGATAGCCGGGGAGACGGGGGAACTTATCGCGATTGGTGAACTGAGTTACTTCGTCGAGAAGCGTTTGAGCGGGGCCGCCGCTGAGTAAGTAAAAGACATTCATGCGCTGCGCGGTTCCGGGCGGCGCGTTCATCCAGGGGTAGAAGCGGGAGTTGTCGTCG
>CAMDKT010000114.1 GCA_945900935.1 Candidatus Sulfopaludibacter sp. SbA3
ACTTCCAGGCCTTCTTCGCGGACAATCCGTTCGAACACGCCTTCGACGAGCAGGCGCGCCGTATGTTCCACGGGCAGAAAGACCAAACCGGCACCGTATTCGCCGGCGGGGGGCAGGGTGAATCCTTCTTTGGCGCATTCGCGCACGAAAAAAGCGTGGGGGATTTGAATCAGGAGTCCGGCGCCGTCGCCGGTCTCGGAATCGCAGCCACAGGCTCCGCGGTGCGTCAAATTGATGAGGATCTGGACGCCTTTGGTAATGATGTCGTGCGATTTGTGGCCGTGGATGTTGACCACGAAGCCGATCCCGCAGGCATCGCGTTCGTTGGCCGGACTGTACAGGCCCTGCGCCGGGGGTAGACCGCGGACCGGTTGGAATTCGTCTTGAAAATTGGACATGAACTTCTGACCTCTACCGATGATTCCCCTTAGAATACCCGTAGCCACAGTATAAGTCAATCCGGGATAGAGCAATTCATATAATCATAAAAACTTATAGTTATGGAATTAGCTGGGCTGAATTGCCAAGTTGTTGACATAAGCCAATCTTATGATATCCTGGCAGGAGTGAATTTTGATCACTTGAAGCTTTTCCGCGACATTGCGCAGGCCCGGAGTGTGAGCCGTGGAGCGCAGATGAACGCCGTGAGCCAATCGGCGGCGAGTCAGCAATTGCAGGAACTCGAAAGGAATCTGTCAGTTAGCTTGCTGGACCGGTCGACCAGACCGCTGGCGCTGACGCCGGCGGGGCGGCTTTACTACGACTTGTGCCGCGATGTTTTGCGGCGAAAGGAGGAGTTTGACGCCTCGCTTGGCGGGCTGCTGCATGGCGTGGAGGGCACGGTGCGGGTGGCGAGCATATATTCGGTGGGCTTATCGGAGATGTCGCAGTTGGAGGCCGAATTTCAGAACCGGTGGCCGGAGGCGGTGCTCCGGGTGGATTACCTTAGGCCGGAAAAAGTGTACGAACAGGTGGCGGCGGAGCAGGCCGACCTGGGGCTGGTAAGTTATCCGGAGGCGACGAAGGAGATTGCGGTGATTCCGTGGCGGGAAGAAGAGATGGTGTTGGCCTGCGCGCCGGCGCATCCTTTGGCGGGATTGCCTCGGATATCGATACGGGCGTTGGAGGGTGTCGATTTTATTGGGTTCGATGAGGAGTTGCCGATTCGGCGGGAAGTGGACCGGTATCTGCGGGACCACAATGTGGCGGTGAACTACGTGATGCACTTTGATAATTTGCAGATGATAAAAGAGGCGGTGGTATTGGGGCATGGGGTGAGCATAACGCCGAAGCGGATTCTGGTATCGGAACTGGCGGCGGGACGGCTGGTGGCGGTGCAATTGGCTGACCCGTTGACGCGGCCATTGGGGATTTTGCACCGGAGGCGGCGTAAGTTGAGCGGGGCGGCGGAGAGTTTTTTGAAGTTGTTGCAGGAGTGACGCCAGCGTGAAAGCGCTGTCGGGCAGAGTCAGGAACCTATTACGGTGTCTGCCAATGTTGAAGGACGCCAAGGATGAAATTGATTTGGCAACGGCGGTGAACGGGCAAGCGGACGCGCTGATTACGAGCGACTTGACTGAGCTGGCTGCCCGTCCGGGATTTCGATATTCATGACGTGCGCCTCCCTCGCATGTAAACACCACGGAACAATTTAAGCCCCACTCAATCCCCGCCAGGCTCCTCCAAAGCCGTGAACACCACCGGATATGGCGGTGGCTCGAACACCGAAAGGATATCGCGAATCATCGCTTCGCGCGTCGTGAAGCGAGTCTCGTCGTAGCACCCCAACGGATTCTCCACCACATTCACCAGGCACTTGTTGCAGTACGTGCAAGGTAGCGGAGGCTTATCCAAACCCTGCTCCTTGAACATCTTCGGCATATCCGGATTTGCGATCAACGTCCGCGCCATGCTGATGGCGTCGCACTGGCCGCTATCGATGGCGTTCCTCATCACGGAAGCCGTCTGAAAGCCGCCGGTGCAGATCACCGGAATCGTCACGGCTTGCTTAATGGCCGCCGCGTCGGGCAGGTTCAGCCCCTCAATCACGTTGCCGCGCTCCTTCACCCACTGGTCGTGAAACAGCTTGCCCGTGATGTCATTCCTCAGCAGCACAAAATTACGGAACGTGTTCTTACCGCTCGAAATCATCGAGTCGTAAACGCGAATGAAATCGGCGATCGGCAGATCTCCAGGCGGGTTGCGGGGGTGCGGAAAGAAGCTGCCGCTCGACACGTGTATGGCGTCAACGCCCTCCGCCTCCAGCCACTTGCAGACCGGTACCGAATCCTGAATCGTATTGCCCCGCGGCTCGCGAAGCGACATCGCGTTGTTGTTCTCGGTCGCGCTGATCTTCATCTGCAAGTGGAACTCCCGCCCGCAACGCTGCCGGATCGAGCGCACAATCTCCAACAAAAACCGCGCCCGCCGCTCCAGCGTGCCGCCGTAATCGTCCTGGCGGTCATTGATCGCCGAGCTCAGGAACTGCGTAATCAGGTAACCATTCGCGCCATGCAATTCAACGCCGTCCAATCCCGCCCGCTGCGCGCGCTCCGCCGCCTGGCCGAACTGCTGGACCACCTCGGAGATCTGCTGCGCCGTCATGGCCTTCGCCTCAAAGCCATGCAGCGGATCGGGTTTGGACGTGGAGCTCCAACTCTCCGGATATTCAACGCCCGCGATGTCCCGCTGCCGCCCGCCGTGGCTCAGTTGCAGGATGAATTTGCAGCCGTGCTCCTGCACCCGCTTCCCCACTTCGCGCCAGAAAGGAATCTTGTTGTCGTCGTCAATCATGGCGTAATTGGGCAGGATGCGCCCGCGGCCATGCACCGGCACAAAGGAGGAGATGATCGCGCCCACGCCCCCTCGCGCGAATCGTGTTTCCCAGTTGATCCGCGCCGGGTTGCCGGAGCCGTCGTAGTTGTCAAAGCGACCGGAGACGTTGGAGCGAATCAGTCGATTCTTCAACTCCAGGTTCCGAAATTTCAGCGGTTGAAATAGGATATCGGCCATGGCGGTTCTCCTCGAATCAGAACGTCTTAACGTATTCGATCAACGCGCGCTTATCGACATCGCTCAGCGTGCTTCCGTAAGTGTGCCCGCGATCAACAACGAAGTCCGGCGACAGGTTTCTGCGCAGCAGCACGCCGGTCAGCGCGCCGCGCCCGATCAGCCAGCCGAAAAATCGCGTGAAGAAATTATCGTTACGCAGCAACTGCATTCGCGGCGCGTCGATATTCGCGAACAGCGCGACAGGCGTGCCTTTGCGGACCTTCAACTTGTAGCCGCTTTCCAGCGGCAGCGCGCTATCTTCCGTCGTGAGCCAAACCGACTTCGTGCCCAGCCGTTTCTCCGGCCACATCATCTTTTCCATCGCGTCGTTGAAAGCGGCGATCCGGCCGGTGATGGCGGGATCGGCGTTAAACAAGCCCAGCGAATTATTGTGCAAATACGGCGCCGTGGCCCACACGCCGGCCAGCGTGGGAACGCGATAGTAGCCGCGACCGCCGCCGGGCATCAGAAACTTGAGCGGCTTGTCCGGCTTGATGGGATTGTATAGTCCTTGCAACGGCGCCAACTGCGGCTGGTCTTTATACGTCTGCGAACTGAACTCCTCCCAGACATGTCCCTGAATCGCATTGGACGCGATGGCTCGGCCGATATTCGTCCCCAGCTCAGTCACCGGGTAACGGCGGTCGTCCGAAAGAAAATTTCCGTCGAGGAAATCCGGCTGTTGCACTGCTGCTCGATACCACGCGGCGGGATCACCGGTCCCCGCTGGCGGCTGTTTGCTGGAGTGGCAGCGAGCGCAGTTGTCCGCGAAAGCCAACGCGCCGCGCCGCAGCAATGCAGTGTCCGTGGAGAGCAGCGCAGCCCCCGCCGGAACGTCCTGCAGCCGCGCCGGTTTGATGGTTTTAAGGAACGCCTCGGCCCCTTCCATCAGCGCTTCGGTGGCGCGCCAATCCGCGCAGTCCTTCCGGGCCAGCGCGATGCGGAAAGGCTTTTGCGGAAACTTCGTGCCGCTAATCGGGTCGTGCAGCGTCGTCCAATAGTCCGAACACATGCCAATGTTGACGTAAACCCGCAGCGACGCGCCCGCCGTGCCGATCGAGTCCGAGCCGTCCTTCAATATGTGATGCACTTGCCGCGTCGTGCCGTCGGCCATCTTCTCCGGATGGCTCGGGCGATTGGCGAGATTGACAATCGAGTTGATGGCGTTCGGGTTGAAGATGTGATCGGCGGCGAACCGCGAAGTGTCGGAGGTTCCGGCGGGCTGGGTATTCGCCACGTGCCAGCGAAAATCCTCCGGCTTCATTTTCAAGCCGAACAGCGTGCCTTCCTTGAAGTATTGGTTGCCAATCGCTCCCGACAGGTTGTACCAGCGGGGATTTTCAGTATCCTTCGGCGGATAGAGCGGGTTGAACCCGATGTGGCAGAACCCACAAGTCATACCGATCAGATAGGGCGGCTCCACCGTCGCCGGGTCGGCCAGGTACTTCTTCACGTCCCAGGCGAATCGGTCAAACTTCGGATTCTTGAACTTGCGGAGGCCGACAACACCGGAAGACTCACTGGGAATGCCGGGAATATTCACGGGCTTGCAGACGTCCATCCACAGGCCGTATTCGTCGGGCTGGGTGGCCGCGGCGCAGTCCGGATCGTTCATGACTCCCATAATCTTGAATCGCTCCGGCCGTTTCCGGGAATCCACGTACTGCAGCATGTCCGTGATGCCATGCGTAATCTTCGCGGTGAGGCGCCAGAAGTTTTCACCCCCGCCGGTCCAGAAATACCAGGTATTCCGGCCCGCTCTTTCTTTCGGCGTCAGGTCCTGGCCGCCATATTCATAGGTGTCGGCGCTATCGGTAGCGGGTTGCCCTGGGAGCAGTAAACTGAAGCACAGGGTCCAAACTGCATATTTAGCAAAACGCATATACAGGAACAATATAGTATTTGTTCGCCGATGAAAAGCCCTAAGATAATGAAACTGCGATTCAGACAGTGGGGGAGGGCGGCAGCGTTTTCAGGAGCACGGAGTACCGCGAGAGGGAATATGCGCGGCGATTTGGGTTGTTAGGGTGGTTCGAGTTCAAGAGTGGACCGCGAGGGGGAGCGAGGGGGCGGGCGGAATGAGTTATCCGCCTGGAGTAGCGAGTTGTGGTCTGAGTAGAGATGAGGCGGCAGCCGTGCTCGCACTCGCAGGCCGGCGGCGGCGTTGGCGTCGGTGCCGGCGGCGATTAGAATTCGCGTGACTTCAAAGCTTCCCAGGGCGGAGGCGTATAACAACGGGGGTCACTCCGCTCTTGTCGCGCTCAGGCAGTTCAGCGGGTGTTAGCGCTTTCAGGCGGGTGATGTCATTGCCGCGAATTGCGGCGAACACGACGCCCGCGGCTATTAGCGGCAGGCAGGCCATTCCGGCAATGAGTAGTTTGAAAAGCAGGCGTGTGGGCCACGTTGGTTTTCGGGCCGATCACGGCGCGCAATCCGTCCGGCGCCGCACCAAATCCGCGCGCTCCAAAACAGAGGGTAACAGATCCATCCCCAATCCCGGTCCGCCGGGCAGATCGAAAAATCCATCGCGCGGCGCGGCGATTGGACCGACAATCGGCAGATACTCATCGGCGTAATGCCGGCGCACCGATTCGGCGATATTCAGATTCGGCACGGCGGCGGCAAGATGCATCGTCGCCGCGTGCAGGATCGGCCCGCCGCAGTTGTGCGGAGCGACGGGGAGATAATGCGCCGCGCCCATGTCGGCGATTTTCTTCGCCTGCGTCAAACCGCCGCACCAAGCCACGTCCGGCATGACGATTCGCGCCGCGCCGTTGGCGAGGAGTTCGCGGTACTGCCAGGTTGTCATCAGGCGCTCGCTGATCGTCAAGGGCAGGCGCGTCGACGAAGCCAATTCGCGATACGCCGCCATATTGTCCTGGCCGAGCATCTCTTCCAGCCACATGGGAGAGAACTCTTCGCAGGCGCGGGCAATCTGAATCGCGCACGGCAAACTCCAATAGCCGTGAAATTCCATGGCCACTTCCATGGAATCGCCGAATGTTTCCTTGATGAGACGGAGCGGGCGAAGGCCCTCCTTGATCTGCGCGGGGGTGATGTAGTTGCCACCGGTTTCTTTCGCGATCGGATCGAACGGCCAGATTTTCATGCCGGTGATGCCAGAGTCGAGCAGACTTTCGGCGAGCCGTACCGGTTCGTCGAGGAACGAAATGTGGTCGTAGCAGGTATTGTAGGTTCGGATTTTGTCGCGCGTCGCGCCGCCGAGGAGTTCGTAGACCGGCACGCCGAGGACTTTCCCTTTAAGATCCCAAAGCGCGGTGTCGATAGCGCTGATGGCGCGCATCTCCGCACCGGCCCAACCGGAATAGGAAACGGCGTCGAACATCGAGGCCCACAATCCTTCGATGCGCCCGGGGTCCTGGCCCAGCAGCCGTGATGCTAGGCGCGAATGGATAACGGCCTCTTCCGAGCCTGGGTGCGGATAGGTTTCGCCCAGGCCGTAGAGGCCGCTATCGGTATGGATTTTGACCCAAAGCCACTGTATCGGCCCGGCGTGCACCGTGATGCCGCCAGCCAGATAAAGAGTCTCTATTGCTGTGATCCGCAAAACGCGAGAACTACATCGCCACGGGCATCGGCAGACTTGCCTTGGCCAGTGATCGAGTCAACAACAGAATCGATTCCGTGTCGGCTATCGCGCGGGCGATGGAAACCTCGGTAATCAACATGCGCCGGGAGCAATCGAGCATCTTCTTTTCGCGGAACGAGAGCGGCTTCGCGGTTTGGAGGATTACCAGTTCCTTGAAAACTTCGGCGAGGCCCATGAGCCCGCCAACGCGCATCTTGTCAGAATTTTCCTTAAACCGGTCTTTCCAGTCCTGTATCCGCTTTACCTCACCGGTCGCAAGGAAGGTCAGTACTCGATTGACCTCGGTTCCCTTGGTTACTTTTCGTAGGCCCACATCGCCAGCGTGGCTGAAGGGGACCATTACGGTCATTCTGTTGTAGCTGAGTCGCAAAAGGTAGAAGCGCTCCAACTGCGCCCCGAAATTGCGAGTGCTGATATTCTCGATCGTACCAACACCATGGTTGGGGTAAACCACTTTATCGCCAATGTGGAAGGTCGTGCAGGGACCCATGATTACACCTTCTGTGAGTTGTTAAATTGACTACACCAGAGCGTTAGCTAATGGTAAACGGGGGACAGGGATGTGTCAACATAAAATTCAATAAAACTACAGACAAATCGGTTAGCGGGTGAAACTCTTTGCTCTTGAAGCGCATCTACGCTGCTTCTCAATACCGTGTGATAATCGGAAAGTGCCACCCAATACGGGTGGTTTGCCCGGCAGGCCGAAAGAACACCACCGAGTGCGTGTGTATTTTTCAGAACCGGCGAAAACTTTCTGCAAATTATTGATTCCTTGGCGGATGTCGTTCCGTTAAACTAGCAGTACAAGCGTACTGAACCAGACACATGGACAGAATCGGTCGATATACCGTTGAAGGCGAACTCGGCAGGGGCGGGTGTGGTATCGTATACCTCGGCCGCGACTTGACGATGAATCGGCTGGTGGCGATAAAAACGGTCCTGACGCGTGAACTCCAGACTTCTTCCGGCGGAAGAGAATTGCAAATTCGGCTGGCGCGGGAAGCGCAGTCGGCTGGTTCGCTGAACCACCCCGCTATCGTCACGGTGTACGAACTGGCGGAGGAGAACGACATGACGTTCTTCGTCATGGAATACGTCGACGGGCCTCCACTAGACAAGATTATGGGAGAGGGTTTGCTGCCGTGGCCGCGTCTGCTGCGGGTTCTCCGGGAGATCGCCTCGGGCCTGGACTTCGCGCATTCCAAGGGCATTATCCATCGCGACATCAAACCGGCGAATATCCTAGTCTCTTCGGTTGGCCACGCGAAGGTCTCCGATTTCGGCGTTGCAAAAATTCTTGAATCGGCTACGCTGACTTCTACCGGGATGGCAATAGGCACCCCCGCCTACATGTCCCCGGAACAGATCCTCGCCAAGCCGCTCAACGGCCGCTCCGACCAGTTCTCGCTCGCGGTGATCGCCTTTGAAATGCTGACGGGCCGCAGGCCGTTCCAGGCGGATTCGCTTCCGGGCCTGATCCACCAGATACTCTCCGTGGAAGCGCCGAGCGCGGCCGAAGTAAACGAAGCCGTGATGGAGCCGGCGGCTTCGATTCTTCGCCGGGCGATGAGTAAGGAAGCCACCGGCCGTTATGACACCTGTGCGGAATTCATTCAAGCCCTTGAAGCGGCCCTGTTGCCGAACCAGGGAACGGCACATTTACCGGTGGCCGGTCAGACGCAAGTAGTTGAAAAAAATGCGGAACAGATAGCACCAAAGCGCAGTGGCAAGGTGAAGCGGACACCGATCCTGATTGGTATAGGCCTCGGCCTTGCGCTCTCGATGGCCGCGTATTTTTACGCCGGGCGCCACAGCGTGGAGGTGGCAGTCGCGCCGCCGCCGGCTGTCGCCGTTGCACCCGCTTCGCCTCGCATCGAGCCGCCCGCGGAGGCTAAGTTGGCGGCGACAAAGCCGGAACCGAAGCAAAAAGCCGTCGAAATGAAGACGGTGCCCGCGCCGGCGGTTGTCGTCAAGACTCCGGTTGTTTCGCCGATTGCCGATGCGCCGCGACCCGTCCAAACGCCGGACCCCGGCCCCGATCAGCCGGCAATCAGCTATATGGGATCTCCCGAAGGCCGGTTCGCCTGGTCGGGAACGCTCGGCGTCGGGGAGCGACTTGTCATCGTCCGCAATCGGGTTCGCATGGGATCTATTTCCGGAAACGGCCTGCCGGCCGGCGTTGCTGTACAGGTTGAAACCCGTCCTGCCGATATAAGAGTGATGCAGCAACCTGCCGCCAGTAATGGGTTCCGGCTGATAATAGTGAATCAGTCCGGCCGCGAGGCCACCGGGTTCACCGTCCTGTGGCGGGAGCAGGCGCGTTGATGACGCGCCCTCGCCTCGCGTGCGTGCTTGTCTGCGTCGCCCTCGCCTTATCCGGGCAGACGCGGCGCGCGCTCGTCATCGGAAACACGAGCTACAAGAATGCCGGTGCCGCGGCGCAGGCGGCGAACAACGCCCGCGCGTTTGCCCGCGCGCTTTCGGCGAGCCAGTTCCAGGTTGCGCTGTTGATAAACGTCGAAGCCGAAGCGTTGGGGCGCGAAATTAACAAGTTTCTCCAGGAAGTCCAACCGGGCGACACCGGCGCGTTTTACTTTTCCGGCTATGCGGTACAGGAAATGGGGGAGAATTATCTGCTGCCGGTCGGCTACGCTCCCGACAGCGCCGATGGCATCGAGTTCCACGCCTATTCGGTCAAGCGTCTGGTGCGCTACCTGGAGACGAAGAGACTCGCCGCCGGACTCGTAATTCTGGACGCCGCGCCGGCTGACGCTGTCATCGAAAAGAAGTTTCCCGAACCCGGCCTGGTGTCCATGGACATCCGGGCCGCCAACCTGGTTCTCGCCCTGGCCAACCTCCCCGGCCGCGGCGTTCCCGCCTCTCCGGGGCGCGAGCTTGCCCGTTTTACCGAAGCCTGGGTCAACGCAGCCACCGAGCCTGGGATCAACCTCGACGCGGTCCTCCGGCGAGTCAAGCAACAGGTAAGCCAGGCCACCAACGGCGAGCAGGTCCCGGCGGAAATCTCCACGCTGGTCAACGAATTCGCCTTTATTCCCCGCTCCCTGGCGGCCACGGAATGGGATCGGATCGCGTCCTCGCGCGACCTCCTGACGTTGGAGGCGTTCCGCCAGCGATTCCCTGGGGATCCACTTGCCATCGAAGCCGCCAAACGCATTGAATCCCTGGACTGGGAGCGTACGAAGGCGGCATCCGACCCCAAGTCGGTCCGCCAGTTTCTTTTGCGGTTCCCCCAGAATCAGGAGGCGCTCAAATGGCTGGCCGGCCAGGAAGCGAATGAGAAAGCGGCCGCGATCACCGCCGTCCTCAGCGCCATCGAACGTTACAGCAAAGCCTACGAAAGCCGCGACGTTGATACCCTTTTTGCCATTCGCCCCAGCCTGAACGCCGCCGAGCGCAAACGCTTCGAACAAACTTTCCGGGAATTCAAATCCATTCGCTACAATCTCACTCCGGCGGGCGAACCGGCCATGGAGCCTACAGCCGCCACCGTAAAGTGCCGATTGAAAGTAGAGATGCGGTCGAACGATGGTGCCAGTCCGCGCCCCGTCGATCAACCCATAACGGTCAAACTTCGCCGCCTGGCTGACGCCTGGATCATCGAAACCATTCAATGAAATTTATACTTTTACTCCTACCCTGCCTTGCGCTTTGGCCGCAGGCATCTTCCAAGCTCATTTCTCTGTTCCCGAATCTGTACGGGCCCACTGGCATTGTTCTGCCAAATCCCACCCACGCCGCGCACTTCACCAGCGCCTTTCAGGCGAATTTAAGCCCTCTCGTCGGCTCCATCGTCAATCAGTTGACATCCATTCCCATCCCCTCTCCGGCCTCCGGATTTCTGTATACTTTCGATTCCAGTCTCGGGGTCTACACGCGCTCCGGCCAAAGCTTTGGCCCCATCTTCGCTGAGCGCGCCGAAACCATAGGGAAGAATAAGTTCCTGGCCGGTGTCAGCTATCAGCATTTTAACTTCGACCGCCTGGATGGACTGAACATCAAGAAAATCCCGGCGCTGTTTCAACATCAGCCGGCTACAAACCTCGAATTCCAGAAGGACTTGATTACGACCGATAACGCGTTCGACATTCAGATAGGCCAGACTGTTGCGTACTTTACATACGGGGTCTCGGATCGCCTGGACGTTTCCGTTGCGTTGCCGATGGCCAGTGCCAGCATCGAAATTGTTAGTGCCGCCACCATTCGCCGGATCGGCACGTCCGACCAGCCCGATGTTCACTTTTTCGACTCGCCTTTTCCGGCCAAGGACCGGCAGTCGTTTTCCGCTTCGCGCAGCGCCAGCGGAATCGGCGACGTTTTGGTGCGCGCCAAGTATACGGCGATCCGCTGGAAGAACGGAGCCTTCGCCATGGGCGTTGACGCGCGGCTGCCCACCGGTGATGAGTACAACTTCCTCGGCGCCGGATCGGTTGGCGCGCGGCCTTTTTTCGCTCTTTCTTACCGCCTGGGCAACTTCTCTCCCCACGCGAATTTTGGCTATCAATGGAATGGCCATTCCGTCCTCGCGGGCAATTTCCAGACCGGGACCAAGGGCAATCAATCGGACCAGTTGCAATTAGCCGCGGGTTTCGACCTCGGTGTGACCAAGAAATTCACTTTTGCCGCCGATTATCTGGGTCAGCAGCAGATCCAAGGCAATCGGGTGAGGCTCGTTGATTTTATCGCCGCGAATGGCTCACGATTTCCGAATGTTCTGGTTCAACGGTCTCGCTTGACGCAAAGCGCCGCCGCCCTCGGCATAAAGGTGAACCCGATTGCTGAGCTCCTGGTGACATTCAACCTGTTAGTCGCCCTCGACGACAACGGTTTGCGCGACCGCGTCGCCCCGTTGATCGGGCTTAGCTACGCCTTCTAGTACTCTGACCGCGAGGACCTCTCCCTTACGGCTATTGCCACATACTTTTCTGTCGCCTAGCGCCAACCTCAGTCAAGCAAGCCGGGTGCAGCCGCAGGGTAGATTTGCTCTTCTACATAGTCCATTTAGATTCACCGGGTTAGGCTAACAAGCTGAACAAGGCCAAGGATTCCTGGTATAAAGTCTTAGATGGAATTGACGGAATTCACAGGCGAAGCACTCATGGAAATCCGGGTACGTCCAGTAGAACGAAGCGAGGAAGCGCAGTATCAAGAGCAGATGGCGCAGCACCACTATCTGGGCTCGCTGGTGAAGATCGGTGAGACCGTATGGTATGTCGCGATTTGGCGCGAGCAGTGGGTGGCACAACTGAGCCTATCGGCGGCGGCGTTG
>CAMDKT010000115.1 GCA_945900935.1 Candidatus Sulfopaludibacter sp. SbA3
CAGCAACTATAACTCGTTGCAGACCCGCCTCCAGCGCCGCTACACCAATGGATTCTCCATGCTCTTCTCCTACACGCTGGCCAAGACCCTCGTGCATGGCGCCGGTTACTCCAATCGCGAAATCGACGCGGCCGGCGGCGCGCCTCTCGATACCCGCAATCGCGATCTGGAAAAACGGCTCGCCGGGTTCGACCGCCAGCATATCGCCATCGCCAGTTGGACCTATGAGTTGCCCTTCGGCAAGGGCAAACGCTTCGGCTCCTCCGCGCCCCGCGCAATCAACCTCCTCGCCGGCGGCTGGCAGGTCAACGGGATCCACAATTTCCGCACCGGTGCCCCCGTATTCGTCGGCGGTGGAGGCGTCATCCCCTTGTTCGGCGGCGGTAACCGGCCCAACATCCTGAATACCAACTTCAACACCGGCGTCAACGGCGGTGACTACGATCCCGGCGATACGGCCCGCCAGCGGAAGCTCAATATCAATGCCTGGGCCCAGCCCGCCGCCTTTACTTTCGGTACCGCCGCGCCCAGCTACAACATCCTCCGGACTTACGGTTCCATCTCGGAGGACTTCAGCATCCAGAAGAACTTCAACCTCTTCGAACGTCACATGCTCCAGTTCCGCACCGAGCTGTTCAACGCCTTCAATCGCGTCAACTGGGGCGGCCCCGCCGCCAACATAAACGCTCCCGCCAATTTCGGGCGCATCACTTCCACCGATCCGCCTCGCAGTATTCAATTGGCGTTGAAATATTCGTTCTAGACAGAGTGTCGAAAATGTTTGCGTGAACCAGCCATTACCCTAAATCCGGCAGTTGAGCCGGTCGAAATAGCGCGGGACGCCCGCGTCTATTGGGCGTCGCAACTGCTCCGCACATTACGCGGCAGTGAAAACATTGCGGTTTGCCTGGACCGGCGGGGGCGAACTGCCGGATTTAGGATTACTGAGCCGCGAGCGTCAGCGAGCCGGTGTGTTCCCGAAAACGTTTAAGCGCCCTGCGTGCAGCGGTATCTACGGTTGCGCATGTTAAAATCGAGGCGACGTGATGTTCCTTCTCGCCGCTGCGCTCTGCATGGCGCAAGTCGCCCCTTCCGAATTCTCGAAGTTTGTCGCCAGCGCATCGAGTCACATCCTGCAGCGGCGTTTGGACTCCGCGATTCAGGATCTTACGAAGGCTGCTGCGTTAGAGCCGCGATCGGCGTCCGTGCATCTGCTGCTGGGCCAGACCTATCTCGCCAAAGGCGCTTCGGAGTTCGTCGCTCAGGCGAAGGCCGAGTTTCAGCAGGCACGGGACCTCGATGCATCACAAGTGCTGCCCAGCTTCTACATCGCGAAGATCGATCTCGATCTCGGACGGCTCATCCAGGCCGAACGCGAACTGCGCCGCGCGCTCCAGCAGCAACCCGGAGAACATTTTCTGCTTGCTTTGTTGGGCGAGACGCGACGGCAGCAGGGCCATCCAGAAGAGGCGATCGATCTGACGACGAAGGCGCTTGCCGCCGGCCCCGGCGCATTCCCCGTTCACTACTACCGTGCGCTGGCGTATTGGGATCGGCAGGACGAGGCGCGCGCATTGCAGGACCTCGACCGCCTGCTCAACTCACCGTTCGCGACGGTCGATGCGTTCGTTGCCGCAGGAAACATTCATCTGCAGAAGAATCGGTTTGATCAGGCGGAGCCGGCGTTTCGGAAGGCCCTACAACTCGATAGCACTCGCGCCGAAGCGCATCTGCGGCTCGCGCAGGCGCTGCGCGGGAAGAAGCGCTTCGATGCCGCGTGGAAGGAGATCGAACTTGTGGAAGCGGCACCGCAACTCAGCTCTCCCTACTATCAAAGGCTCTCCGCCGACGCCGCCTGCGAGCGTGGCTTGATTCGCAACGATCAAGGAGACCACGCCGCCGCTAACGTTTGGTTCCAGCGGGCGATCGAGATCGACCCTTCTCATCCGGAAGCGCTGAGCCGGCTGAAACCTTGATTACACGATCGGCTCCAATGTTCTCCAATATCGACTTCGCGCCAGTGATCCACGTAATCTCGATCCGCTCCACCGTCTTCGATTGACCAAGTCCGAAGTGCAGCCGCGAGTCGCTGCTTGATAAGTAGCTGCTCACACTCGTCGCGTAACGATGCTGAGTCCTTCCGCCTGCCGTGAGTTCCACGCGCGCATCGGGACGGTCGAGGTCCAGCGAAAGCCAGTGTCCTTGCGAAGTGCTGTCATTACGAAACAGAAACGGTCGCGCACCGAGGTTCGAGATGACGATATCCAGATCGCCGTCGTTGTCGAGATCCGCAACCGCGGAACCGCGCCCCACATGCTCGATCGCGAATGCCGGACCGGCTCCAGCCGATACGTCCTTGAACCGGCCGTTGCCCAGATTCTCATACAGCAAGTCGCGCTGCGCGTACTTCAGATGCGGATGATATAGGTTCACGTTGTCGATCACGTGCCCGTTGGTGACGTGAAGATCCAGATCGCCGTCGTTATCGTAGTCGAACAGTCGCGTGCCGAAACCAAGCGGTGTCAGGCCCGATTGCAGACCCGCCTTCAACGTCACGTCATCGAACGACAAGTTCCCCTCATTGCGATAGAGCGTGTTCAATTCATCGGAGAAGTTGGTGACGAAGATGTCAGGCAGCCCATCGCCATCGTAATCCGCGATCTCCGTGCCCATGCCCGCTTGCGGCTTGCCGTTCCCATCGAAGCCGACGCCGGCGCCATACGCGATGTCCACAAACGATCCGTTCCTCTGATTGTGATAAAGGAAGTTGCGGACGCCATCGTTGGCGATGTACACATCGGGCCAGCCGTCGCCATCCATGTCCCCGATGGCGATGCCCAGCCCCTTGCCTGCCGAGTTCGCAATGCCCGCGGCCTTCGATACATCGGTGAATGTGCCGTCGCCGTTATTGCGATACAGCAGGCTCGCCGCTCCATCGAACATTCGCGGGTCGCAATACATGCGATAGCCCGGCTTCTTGAATCCGCAATAGGGATTGTCCTTGAGATCGAACTCCAGATAGCGCACGACGAAAAGATCGAGATCTCCATCGCGGTCGTAATCGAAGAAGCCCGCGCTGCTTGACCAGCCTCCGCCAGCCACTCGGGCCTGAGCCGTCACATCGCGAAAAACACCGCCGCCTTCGTTGTGAAAGAGTTGATTCGCTCCGAAGCCGGTCACGTAGAGATCGGGCTTCCCATCGTTGTCGTAATCTCCCGCGGTAACGCCTGTTCCGAAAGTGCCATTGCCCCGCACCCCGGCTTGCGCGGTGACATCGGCGAATTTCATTCCGCCAAGATTGCGATAAAGGCGATGCCCGGGACCGGGCCTGCTGTGCGCAAGATCCGCGCCGTTGACGAAGAACAGATCCACCAGACCATCGCCGTCGAAATCGAATGTGGCGACCCCGGAGCCGAACGTCTCCATCAACAACTTTTCCTTCGACGCGCCGTTCTCATGCCGGTGTGTGAGTCCACTTTGCACTCCCACTTCCACGAACTGCACGGCGAACAATAACGCAAGCCACAGCATAGCCTATCTCCTGTACACCGCGATTCGATGAGTCCGGTAGGTCTGCACCTCAATCAGTCTAGACTGCGTCAGCGGCATGTGACACGACACGCACTCGGTGGGCCCGCCTCGTTTGCACGTGGATGCTCCATGGCAGACGCCGCACTTTGCCGAAAGCACGGCGGGGTTGCGCTCCATCCGATGCACATTATGGCATGTGCCGCACGTCAATGACCCGCTCTTCTGGAAACACTTGCTCGACTTCAACAAACCCACCTGATTGCCGTGCGCATCCGGCACGGCGTGCGGTTCGTCCTTCGAGCCCGAGTGACACCGGGCACAGAGATCGATGCCCGACGGCCTCAGCATCTGTTTGTGATCGGCCGCTTGTCCGTGGCACTTTTCGCACCCGATGCCGAGCCTGTGGTCCTGCGCATAGCGATCGCCAGTCAGCGTCCGTTCCAATCGAAAGCCCGATGCGTGGCAATCGAGACACTGCGGCGGAATGCCTCGTCCGAAGTTCACAATCCCATCTTCGTAGCCCGGGCTGTTGATCCAGCGTTTCGACGCTACATGGTATGACACCGGTAATTGAAACAGCAGGCCATCGCGCCAGTACAGATACGTTTGCCCGCGCCTTCCGGAGCCAATCACCAGATCGAATGGCTCCGATTGCGAACGTCCCGCTTGAACCCCCGTTTGAAAGAAGCCGTCCCCTCGCCGCTCCATGCGAAAGTACACTCCATCCATTCGCGTCGGCATCTGCCGGTCGAATGGGCCTGCAATGGAATTCGCCGTTGCGCTGCTGGAAGCTGTCGCGTGAGCCGTACGCGCATGAGAAGCCGCAATCTCCGCATGGCACTGGGAACAATCCAGCGCCCCCCAGGCGGGATGAGCCCACCCGAGGAGGAGCGAAATGGCAATAGCGAGAATCAAAACTCGACACGCAACAGGAACGCGATCCGGCGGCCGTTAGCCTTCTCCGCTTCGAAGTCCGACACCATGCCCGTGAACTGGCCCACCGTCGCCGGCACAGAGATGTTTGAGGCCGGAAAATTGAAGTGCGGCGTGTTGAAGATATCGGAGATCTGGCTGGTGAACGTGGTCGACAGCCGTTCCGTGATCCGGAAGCGCTTCGAGGTAGCGAAGTGGTGTACGTTCAGCCCCTGCCCAACAAGTACGTTCGGGCCGGAGTTGCCGAACGTACCCGGCTGCGGAACGCGAAACGCCGATGCATCGAACCAGCGCTTGTAGTCGCGCTCACCGGAGGGAAGATTGCCGTTCGCAATGCGGTCCGGTATTCCACCTACTGTGTTTGTATTCGAAGGATCGGATCCCGAGAACGACGGCGTGAAGAAGAAACCCGATGCGAAGTAGCTCATCGTGTTAACAATCCACCCGCCGAGTATGTGATCCACAACTGCCGGCGCCCCGCCCAGAAGCTTCTTACCTCGTCCGACCGGCAATCGCCACGTTGACGTGATCACGGCATACTGCCGTCGATCCCCCGATTGCCGCGCCCACTTGTCGGTGACCGCATACGGATTCTCCAGGTTCAGAAAATTGGCCAAGCTACTCGAAAGCGTCCAGTGCGCGTTGAACGTGAAATCGCCCATCCGTTTCTGCGCCTGCAATTGGAAGGAGTCGTACTTCGTCTGCCCGTCCGACCGTGCCTCCGAGGCGCCGACGAACTCGGGGAACGGCCGGCGCGATTGCGCAAACGCGGTCACGCTCGGGAGTGGCTTGTTGATGCCGATGTTATAGTTCTGTCCGATTCCTCGCGATCCGATATACGATGTGCGGAGTCCGAGTCCGTGCCAGTCCCGCTCAATCGAGAAGTTGAACTGGTGAATCGTGCCGTTGTCCGTTTGGATTGGAAAGCCGGTAATGTTCTGGCTCGGGATCCCCGCCGACGCCAGGTTGACCGGGTACGGATTCGGGAAATTGAACAGCGCGCCGCCACTCGGTGCGATTACGTTCTGATAGTTCTCCGAAATCTGGAATGGGCCGCCGGTCAGCACGCGCGCGAAGTAATCGATCCGCTCAGTGAACGTGCCATATCCGCCTCGGAACACAAGTTTGTCCGTCAACCGGTATGCCGCCGAAAGGCGCGGACGGATGTTCTTTTTGTCCGGCAAGGGAACCACGGGGCCTGTTCCGATCTTGATGTTCGCCGGATACAGCGGATGAAGGCGATTGCGCCCTTCGGGGGTCACGTTCACAGTATTCGTGGCGCGATCCCAGTTGTACATCAATCCGTCGGTGAAGGTGGGTAGCGCGTAATAGTCGTAGCGCAGACCGAAATCGAGCGTCAGCCGCGAGGAAAGCTTGTACGTGTCGGTGATGAAAAGACCCCACTCCTTATTCGTACGTGTGCGGTTCGTCAGCGGATCGAGACGCGTGGAAGACTGCGGGATCCCGAGGAGGAAATCGGCATAGCCCAGCGTCGAGCGCGTCATAGCGCCGTTGAAGCTGAACGACCCATACGTTCCTTCCGGGATCGTCCCGGTAAAGGAGGAAAACGCGCGAACTTCGCCGCCGGCTTTCCAGACATGCTTACCCTTGGTCCACGTCAGTGAGTCCTCAAGCGAATACTCGTGGTTCCGCTCCCACACGCCGCCCGCGATCGTGGATAACGCCGTGATTCCCGTGATGTTCATCGTCGGGAATCCCTGCGCCTTGTAATTGCCGCGGTTCACTCCTTGCAGTCCGATCGCGGTAACGGCTTCGTCACCCTGCAGCGGCCGAACGCCCTTGAACTCGTCGCCATCCCGGCCGAGGTTCGGCAGGATGCCCATGCGGAAGGAGTTCACCAGCGTTGGATTGAACACATGCGTGTCGGAGATCGCCCACTGGCGGTGGTCGCGCAAACGAGTCCAGTTGAACTTCGGGAGGTTGCGGCTGAGGATGTATGGAAAACGGCCCATCAGCCAGCGGACGTAGAGCGTGTTCTTTGACGAGATATGGTGGTCCACTCGAACGAAAGGCCAATCGCCGCGATAGAAGTCGTAGTGGAACGGGTGAACGAAACTAAAGTTGTTGGCCGACAGCGCATTGGGATTGCCGAGATTCGGCTCGGGCAAAAAGTTTTCCTGCGTCTTCAATGCAACACTGCTCATCCGGTTCGCGGGAATCATATTCCCAGGGAATGGCGAACGCGCTCCTGACGCATCGGCTGCCGTCAATGGATCCTGAAGGATCTGGTTCGGAAGAGTGAAGTTCGAGAAATCGCCCCGCCGCATCGGCAGCGAGGGAACCGTCGCCTGCACCAGCGAGCCGAGCGGCATGCGGTGCGCAAAGTACGCTGCGTAGAAGAACGTCTTGTCTTTCCAGATGGGGCCGCTGACTTCCACCTGATACTCGTGCTGGATGAACGGAGTCTTCTTCGGATCGAAGAAATTCCGCGCGTTGAGAGCGGAGTTGATGTGCTTGTAGTACGCCATCCCATGGAACTGGTTGGAGCCGCGCTTGGAGGTCATGTTGAAGCTCGAAATGCGCGCGTTATCCGCCGTGTTGTTCGCTACCGCCACCTGCACGTCTTCATAGAAATTCACGTTGTTCGTGTTCCCGCCGAAGCGATCGTTCTCAATCCCATCGAATCCCTGCGAAGTTTGCAGCGGGCTCTGCCCGGCGATTCGCACCTGCCATCCCGAACCTTGAATACCCGGCACAGTCGACAGGATTGCGTACACGGATGGGTACGGCAGCACTTGCGGCGAATCCTTGATGTTCTGCGTGGACAGAGTCCCGCTCAGCATGCCGGTCTCGGTGTTGATCACCGCCGCGCCTGCTTCCACGGTGACGCTGTCGGACGTCGCGCCCACCTGGAACATCACATCCATGCGTCGCACCTGTGAAGCGACCACCAGCAAATTCTCGGCAACGAATGTCTTGAAGCCCGGAGCATCGGCCTTCAGACGGTACGAGCCCGGCCTGAGATCGATCACTTCATAGTTGCCGTTTGCATCGGTTGTCACCGTTCGGGCAACGGTGTTCGTCGATAGGTCCTGAACCACGACATCTGCCTTGGGCACTACGGCCCCGGTTGGATCCGTCACTGTCCCGCGGATCGTTGATCTGTCTGCCTGGCCGAATAATACGGTTGCGCAAATGGCTACAGCAAGCGAACGTAAAAGCTGTTTCATTTCACTTTCCCCAGCGACCGGCGAGGTCGCTTTTATCGATGACTGGGGTAGTATATACGATCTGCCAGCGGTGCGTGTCAAAAAACTTTCAGACACTCGGCGAAATAATTTAGGATGCCAATGCGCGGTGGGCCAAACTGCTCGAATACAGGAGGTTCCTATGAACTTCCGATTGGAAGTGGTTTGTATCAATGATGAGTTGGCAAGGAGCGGCGCGGCGAGGTCCTGACGCCTTGGCGCCCTCGAAAAATGACCCACGTGTGATCTGATAGACTGACCCACGCCGACGGCGGTGCCACCGCCGCCAAACCTCTGGCGGGCAAGGCATTCTCATCCCCGCCTTCGGGCGGGCGCTGGGCCATTTCTGGCGAACAAAGCCGGGTCATTTTTTGAGAGTGCCGAAGGCGCTTCGTCAAGAAACAACAAATGGCATGGACGCTTCGCGGCGCGCACCTGTTGCCGCAAACCCGAACGAAGGTCTTAAACAACGAACCGGAGGAGGCGTTCCGGCGGTGGTATCCGCAGTTCCGCCCTAAAGCGGCTTACCCCCTCGGCCTTGTGCTACTTTCTTTGCGTTTGCCGATCCCGAGTGATAGTCTTTCTGCTGCGGATGAAATCGTTTTAACTGGAGATGCAGATGCTGATGCGAAGCCGGGTGTCCCTGGTGTTACTGGCAATGATTGCCAGCTCCCTTCCTGGAGCGGCCCAGACGTTTGGAGAGATAACCGGCACCATCACGGACTCGACCGGCGCGGCCGCGGCAGGCGCCAGCGTCACGTTGTTGAATACGGCCACCAGTCAAGCGCGCAAGGTGGATTCGAATGAGGCCGGAAACTACACGATCCCGTTCGTGCCGCCGGGCCTTTACGAAGTGCGCGTGCAGAAGGACGGCTTCAAATCGGTTACGCGTCCCGGCGTGCGCGTACAAGTGGCTGACTCGGTGCGGGTGAACTTCGCAATCGAAGTGGGCAGCGTGACGGAGTCGATTGAGGTACGCGGCGGAACGTCGATGCTGGCGGCGGAGAACGCCTCCGTCGGCACGGTGATCGACAATCGGCGCATCGTGGAATTGCCGCTCAACGGCCGCAACTATCTGCAGATGGTGGCGCTGAGCCCGAACGTCTCCGCTGAGCAAGGGGCGGGCGGCGAGGCGGCGGCGCGTAAGGGGGGGACGCGAACGGAAAAGTCCATTTCGGTGGCTGGCTCCCGGAATCAGTTCAATCACTACACACTCGACGGTCTGGAAAATACCGATATGAGCTATAACCTCTATGCTCTCCAACCGTCGATCGACGCGCTCCAGGAGTTTAAGATCGAGACCGGGGTCTATTCCGCTGAGTTCGGTCGAGGCGCGGTGCAGATCAACGTGGCAACGAAGGCGGGAACCAACGAATTCCACGGTTCGGCATTCGCCTTTGTTCGTAACGACAACTTCGACGCCAAGGAGTATCGTCAAGCGGGCAACAAGAACCCGTTCGTCCGCAATCAATTCGGTTTCGTGCTCACGGGCCGGCTGATTCGCGACAAGTTGTTCTACATGTCGAACTTTGAATCCCTCCGCGAGACCAAGACGCTTCAAGGGTTGTCCAACGTCGCGCCAGACCGGATGCGCGCCGGCGACTTCTCGGCCTCTGGACGCAACATCTATGACCCGGCTTCGCGCACCTTCACCACCGACGCCGCCGGAAATCCGCGTGCTCTCGCGGCGTTGCAATACCCCAACAACGTGATCCCAGCCAGCCGCTTCAACCCGATTGCCACCAAGCTGCTGGAGTTCTATCCAAAGGCGCAGCGGCCGGGTGATGACATTCTTGCCAACCACACACGGCAGCGCGAACGGCCGATCACCTGGGAGCAGTTCAATCAGCGGCTGGATTATCTGCAGAGCGCCAGTTCCACGTGGTTCGGCCGTTTCAGTTGGAGCGATGAGGACTTCAAGGATATCGCCTCGTTCGAGGATCAGGAGGCAAACATCCTGACGAAAACCAATCAGGCGCTGCTTAGCAATATCCGCTCGTTCAGCCCAACGATCGTCAACGAATTCCGCGCCGGGTGGACGCAGTTCAACAACGACCAACAACGCTTCTATGCCTTTAAGCGGGATGTGACAAAGGAGCTTGGCATCATTGGATTACAGTCACCGGTCGAGCTTTCCTACGGCACGCCTTCGGTGGGACTCGGGCTCGGGCTCACCGGCTTCGGTGAACAGGGCAACGGCCCTTTTGTGGGCCGCACGTCGATCTTCCAGTGGCTTGACAACATGAGTGTCATTCGCGGGAATCACTCCTTCCGGTTTGGCGGCGAACTACGCCGTGACCGTTACAATGAAACCGGCAACGCGTTCACACGCGGCAGTTTTGGCTTCAGCGGCAACGCCACGCAGAGCCCCGCCCAGCGTGGTGTCACCGGCCATCCCTTTGCCGACTATCTGATTGGTGAAACGTCTTCGCCGACGCGAGCGAGGGCATTTTCGAACGGTCTGTTTCGCGCCACTGTGTTCTCGCTCTATTTCCAGGACACATGGAAGATCACGCCCAAGCTGACCGCCGAACTGGGTCTGCGTTACGAAAACACACCCCCTTACCATGACAAGTATCGCGGCCTGATCAACGTCTACATTTACGATTCCGGCGTCTATGACGGGAAGCTTGTGCCCGGGGCCCGCGTGCCGCTCCTATTCCGGAACGGCAAAGGCGACTTCCATGAAGGTCTGCCATTCCGCTTTCATGATGGCAACCCCACGGCGTCCGGCGACGACATTGCCGGGCGCGGAACGGTGCGCCGTGACAACAACGACTTTGCGCCCCGTGTCAGTCTGGCCTATCGCCCATCGGACAAGTGGACCGTGCGAACGGGCTTCGGTATGTTCTACGTGCAGGACATTGTGGAGGCGCGTTTCGACTTGACCCGCAATGGCGGCGGCCGCTCCCAATTCACAGCGGACTCCGAGCGTCCCGATGCGAACCTGAGCGACCCGTGGCGGAATGAAGGCGGCCGATGCTCGGGCTGGAGCGGCCCCTGCCAAGGCCCGACCTTTACGCTGGCCAACAACACCAACCGCCGCACGCCTTACCTTCTGCAATGGGTGTTCAACGTCCAGCGGCAGCTAGGCGCCGACACGGTGCTCGAGGCTGGTTATATCGGCAATGGCGGCCATAAGCTGGAATTGCTGCGCGTCTGGAATCAGCCGGTTTTGCGAACCGGGCCGAATGACGCTCGGACCCTTCTGCAACGGTCGCCTTTTCCGGCCTACGGCTTGATTCAAACCCTGGATAATCACGGCAACTCCGGCTACGATGGCCTCGGATTGAAGGCCACGCGCCGCTTTGCCAAGGGCCTCACGTACCTGGCCGGGTTCACTTGGTCAAAGGCAATGGATCAGGGTAGTTCGGTCCGCAACAATACGGGCGAGAACCAGTTTGCGACGGATAACTACAACCTGCAACGGGAGCATGCGCTCTCGCAATTCCACAACGGACATCGGTTCGTGAGTTCCGTACTCTATGAACTGCCATTCGGGAAGGGTCAGCGATTTATCAACGCCGGCGGCGTCCCGGACAAACTGCTCGGCGGCTGGCAATTGGGTACGATCCTGACTCTCTCCAACGGCACGCCGATCAATGTAGGGCAGATCGGCGACCGGTTGGAGATCGGCACGCCGAATGTTCCGGATGCCACTGGCATTAGCCCAATCCCCACGAACCGGTCGCCTGACAAGTTCTGGGAGATTGCCGCCTTCGATTCCTCCAACCCGGAGTTACGCTATCGTTACGGGAACACCGGGCGAAATCTGTTAACCACTCCTGGGCTGAAGCAGTGGGACTTCTCGTTGACCAAGAAGACACAGATCCGCGACGGGCATTCTTTCGAATTCCGGTTTGAGGCGTTCAACTTCCCGAATTATCCGAACTTCAATGCTCCGGCCAATAACCCACAGCAGCCGACTACTTTCGGACGCATCACGACCGCGCGGACGATGCGCGAAATGCAGTTCGGCTTCCGGTATACGTTTTGACGGGATCGTCTGCAAGGGAGGGGAAGTCCCGTGATTCATTCGAGACGCTTGTTCTTTCAGGCCGCGCCCGACAAGCTGGACGTGGAGTCTCTGGTGGAGCAATTCCGTTTTATCCACCGGGGCCGAGTTCATGGCTTTGTGTGGCCGTAACTTGCCAGCGAGTGGTCCACGCTGAGGGATGGAGGGGCGGAGGCACTTGGCGCGGCGGCGGGAAAGCTGCGGCCCGCGATTGTGCTCGGCGTGTAGGGGC
>CAMDKT010000116.1 GCA_945900935.1 Candidatus Sulfopaludibacter sp. SbA3
AAATGCATTCAGTTGGAAAGCCCATCCGGATTGTTGCGGGACGATCAGGTGGAGCGGGCCTTGGCGACGGGCAAAAAAGAAGGGCTGCGCGCCGAAGTGTTTCTGATGTACATGGCGAACGCGATCCGCACGGCGACGGCGAGCGTGCCGTATTCATTGGTGATCGCGCGCGAGGGCGTCCCGGAAGGCACGCTGATTTTAAACGATTGGACGGCGGCGCAGTTGCAGGCGAAGCTCGGCGATTCGGTGACGATGGACTATTATTTGTGGAAGCAGGAGGGGCGGCTGCTGACGGAATCGGCGGCATTTGTTGTCAACGGAGTGCAAGCGCTTGCAGAGCTGGGCGACCGGCAGATGGCACCGGCCTATCCCGGCATTTCCGACACCGAGAGCCTGAGCGATTGGGATCCGCCGTTTCCGCTGGACCTGAACAAAATTCGCCCGCAGGACGAAAAATATTGGGACGACTACCGCACAACGCCGAAGGCCGCGGTGAGCTTGGCGGAAGGGCAGAGGCTTTGGAAAACGCGATTTGGGAAAGTGACGGCGATTCGCTTTTATTCCGCCGATGGCGTTACGATTCCGGCGCTGGGACTCACGCCAAGCATTGACTTGCCGCGCGACGGCATTTCGATGCTCTTTCCGAGGAGGCAGGCCGAGGAGGCTTCGCGCGGAACCACTGATTTTGGGGAGTATTTTGGATATTTCAGCTTTTTTCTGTTGGTGTCGGCACTCTTGTTGACGGCGCTGTTTTTCCGCTTGGGCGTGGAGCAGCGGCTGAGAGAGATCGGGCTGTACCAGGCCATGGGCTTCGACCAGGGGGCGGTGCGGCTGCTGTTTTTGCGCGAGGGACTTTTGCTGGGAATGATGGGCTCGGCGGCGGGCATTTTGCTGGGCGTCGGTTATTCGGCGTTCATCCTGTACGCGCTGCGAACGTGGTGGGTGGACGCGGTGGGAACGACCGGGTTAACGCTGCATTTCGCGGCGGCGCCGTTTACCGCGGCGGTGTTTCAGGGCGTGGTGATGGCGGTGGTCATCATCGCGGTGAGTTTGCGGCGGCTGCGAAAGATGTCGCCTCGGCAGTTGCTGAGCGGGGCGCGGCCGGAGGCGGTGATCCGGACGCCGGGGTGGCTGCGGGCGGCGGCGCTGGCGCTGTTGGGCGTTGGCGGCGGATTAGTGGTGTTCAGCGCGCTGGGCCGGATAGCGCCGGAGGGCGGTTTCTTCGGCGCTGGTTTCTGCCTGTTGACAGGCGCGGCGCTGTACTGCCGGTTGTGGCTGGAGAGTCCGCGGTTGCAGCCGGTGCAATCGCTGGCGGATCTGGCGCTGGCAAGCGCGGCGCAGCAGCCGGGGCGGAGTTTCTTCACGATATTGTTGATAGCGCTGGCGGTGTTTCTGCTGGTTGCGCTGGAAGCGTTCCGGCAGAGCCCGGGGCATTTCGACGCGGGGAAACAATCGGGCACGGGCGGGTTCCCGCTGCTGGCCGAATCGCAGTGGCCGATCTATCAGAACCTGGACAGCAAAGAGGGCCGGGCCGCCTTGAACATTGATGAAGACAGGGTGCGGGGGCTGCGCGTGGCGGCGTTCCGGGTACGGCCGGGCGAGGACGTGAGTTGCTTGAATTTGTATCAGCCGACGCGGCCGAAGATCGTGGGAGTGCCGCCGGCCTTCCGGGCGGAGGGACGATTCCGCGTGTCGCCGGAGGATGCGTGGACGCGGCTGGGGAGTGAACTGCCGAAGGGCCTGGTACCGGCGATGGTCGACATCAACACGATGATGTACGTGCTGCACAAACAGGTGGGCGACACGATCGAAATTCCGCATGGCGTGGAGCCGATCCGGCTGCAGATTGTGGGCACGCTGAGTGGAAGCCTGTTTCAGAGTGAAATTCTGATTGCCGAAGAGCCGTTTCTGCGGCTGTTTCCGGAGGAGCAGGGCCATCGGCTGTTTCTGCTGGACGCGCCGGAGGAGATGTGGGGCATGGTGGCGCCGGCGCTGGAAGAGGCGCTGGGCGATAGCGGGTTTGACGTGACGTTGGCGGGGGACCGGCTGGCGCAATATCATCGCGTGGAGAACACGTATCTTTCGACGTTTCAGGCGCTGGGGGCGCTGGGCCTGCTGCTGGGGACTTTTGGATTAGCGGCGGTGCTGCTACGCAATGTGCTGGAGCGGCGGCGGGAGTTGGCGCTGTTGCGCGCGGTGGGGTATACGAGCGGCGAAGTGATGCAGGTTATTTTTGTCGAGAACGCGGCGCTGCTGGCGGCGGGGTTGTTGATTGGGACGGTTTGCGCCTTGCTGGCAGTGAGTCCGGCGCTGGCGCAGCGGGCGCACACGCTGCCGGTGGGGTCGCTGGCGATGCTGGTGCTGGTGGTGGCGTGGGTGGGAGTGTTGTCAACGTGGGTGGCGACGAGGATGGCGATGCGGTCGCCTTTGCTTGCGTCGCTGCGGTCGGAGTAGCATGGTAGGTATGCGAATCTGGGTTGGAATGGCCGTGATGGGATTGTGCTTGCCGGTCTGCGCGCAGGACAAGAAGCAGCTTGAACTGGGCCGTTATTTGGTGGAGAGCATCGGACAGTGCGCCGGGTGCCATACGCCGAAGAACGATAAGGGCGAGTTGGACAAGACGAAGTGGATGAAGGGCCAGACTCTGGATATTCAGCCGCTGGGAACCGCGCCGCCAAAATGGCACAAGACGTCGCCGGACCTGACGCCGAGCGGTAAACTGTGGATGAAGTGGGGCGAGGGCTCGATGTTGAAGTATCTGCAGACTGGATTGACGCCGAACGGAAAGCCGGCGGATCCGCCCATGCCGATGTATAAGTACTCGAACGAACACGCCGAAGCGGTGCTGGCGTATTTGAAGACGTTGAAATAGCGGGGAGCCTTCACTAATTGGCAATGCCTTCCGCCGCCAAATGGCCTAAAACCCTCCCTCCGCTGACGCCCGATCAGCGCCGTATCAACGACGAGTTCGTTAAACATTGGCACGACCGCCTCACGGGCGCCTGGTACGGAATTATTGAGGGATTCAACCATAACTATCCGGTTCGCCACTCACGGCCGGGATTCGTTTCGACGCTGGAAATCGGTGCCGGGTTGGGTGAACACATTCGCTATGAGACGTTGACGCCGGAGCAGGAAAAAAACTATCACGCGATGGAGCTGCGGGAGAACATGGCGGCGGAGATTCGCAAGAGTTTTCCGCGCATCAAGGTGACAGGGGGCGATTGCCAGAAACAGATGGAGTTCGGCGAGGGGTCGATGGACCGGGTGATTGCGGTCCATGTGCTGGAGCATTTGCCGAATCTGCCGGGGGCGATTCGCGAGGCATACCGGCTATTGAACAAAGAGCGCGGGCAGTTTTTGGTGGTGATTCCCACGGAAGGCTCGCTGGCGTACTCGATAGCGCGGAAGATCTCGGCGGAGCGCGAATACAAGAAGACATTCGGCGGGGATTACTCGTAGTTTTACAAGCGGGAACACATCAACGTGCCAGCGGAAATCTATCAGGAGCTGGACCCGTAGTTCACGGTTGAGGCGAAGTCGGCGTTCCCATTTCCGTTTTTCCCGATGCTGTTTTGTAATTTGGTTTTTGGCTTGTCGTTGAAGCCGCGGTCGAAGCCGCTGGTTTAGCACTTCCCAGAACGCCTGGTAAGGCGCAATTCTGATCCGCGGCGCTCGGCCCACGAGAACGGAGAACCGATTGAGCAACTCCGGCCCGTATTGTTGGATTGCGGCCAGAGTGTTGGCCGCGTTTTCGCCGGGATCATCTTCTGTTGACCGAATCAGCAGCACTCCACAATGCGGCTCACGGTTGCGGAACACCATATGGCCGGCGGCGCGAAGAGCGGCTACCGTTGGGCCCTCGACGCTTTCGTCCGTCACCATTCTCACGATGCTACGCGTTCCAGTGGATAGACAACCGACGCCTGCAGGGCCTCCGCCGCGAACGCCAGAGCGGCCCGGACACTTTCCCGTGTGATGTGAGGATGAGCGAGGAGAATTTGTTCTTCGGTTTGGCCAGCCGCGAACTTCTCCAGGATCAGTTCAACGGTGATCCGGGTCCCGCTAATGTTTAGTCTAGCGCCAGAAGAGTCCTGCGCCTATGCGTTTCGGCGCGGATACTGAAACCCGGCTGCGCAATAAACCACGACAAGTCGCGCAGTGAAAACCTATCCGGTACTCCGGGTCAGCAGCCCCTGTTCTGGGTAGTTGCAACAAAACGCGGGTTTGAGCGTCCCGCCGAACGCGCGGCCGGCTATTTCTTTCGGGCCACGGCCACACAACGAATGCCCCGCGGAAACGGGACGCGATAGCGAAGGGCGGCCTCGGCCGACATGATGAAGTCCATCACTGGATTCTCCCGGGCGAAGCTGATGTTACGCTCAACGATCTTCCTTTGTTCCCGATCCGGAAGATCGAGATATTTCCTGTTTCGAATCTTGGTCAAGGCGAAGGCCGGATAAAGGATGAATCCAATGTGGGAAGCATCATGGACTTCAAATCCGGCGTTCGAGAGCAGAGTCTTAAGACCAGTGAGCTCGTATCTGCGAAAGTGCATGAGTTGCTTGTCGTAGACGTCGTATAGCTCCGGCCCCGCGGGTACCTCGATTACCGCGACGCCGCCTCGTTTGAGCATCCGGTGCAATTGACGGACGGCCAGCGCGTCATCGCCAATATGTTCGAAGACATTCAGGAGAACCGCCGCGTCCAAACATTCATCCGGGAGCGGGCAGGTGGTTAAATCAAATTGAATGAGCGGCCAATCCGGATGACTCCGCGCTAACTTACGAAGCGGGCCGGCGACATAATCCGCGCCTACTATTTGCGCTTGCGGAAAGGCCTCCCGAATGTCCCTCAACAAAAACCCCGAACTGCATCCGATGTCCATAATGACTGGATGGCCGCTCCCAACCCATTTACGAAGCCGGGATAACGCATTCCGTCTTGACGCGATATCAATATAGTGGAATTCACCGGCCGACGTCTCGTGAAAATCCGTAAGTTCGTCGGTCCAACCCGAGTCATTGATCGCATAACTAAGCACAGATTCCAATTTTTCGCCGACGCGGAACCCTTGTCCGGTCCACGCGGGAACTTCGAGACTCGACGGAACGGGCGGCAACTGGAAGGGAAAGGGCATGTTGGAACCCCTATTGTAGCCGCCGCGGACCGTTGCGTTTACCGCGCTTCGCGCAACAGTTGCTGGTAGACGGTTTTTGCCTCGTCATAGGCGATCTTCATCTCGCCCTGTTCGGAGAGGCGGACGCGGCCGATTTTCTGATTGAAGCAGCGCTCCACGGCGGCCAGGCACCACTCGATGCTGTCCTTAACGCGTATCGGTTTATCGGCAACCGTAACCCATACGGGATTTGTATGCGACGAGGGCAGGATGCGAAGCGCGACCCAGGCGCTTTTGTCGATTGCGACGTTGAAGTTGACATCGCGAAGCGCGCCATCGGCGTTCACTTCCTGGGTGGCGACGACGTTGCCATTCACCAGCAGTTCCAGCGGCACCTTCCGCGAACTGCCCAGCCGCGCGCGCTCCAGTTCCCAATACGGCTTCTGATCCACACGGCGGTTGCGGATGGCTTCGTCGGGCGTTTCGTTCAATAGCGCCGCCACTTTCGCCGTAACCTTCACCCGACCCGGCGCGGCCAGCTTCACAGTGGAATCGCCGGAGCCCATTTCCACGTTGTTGACGCGGAAATCGATCAGATGGCTTTTGCCGTCGGAGACGTAGTTGCGGCCGTCGCGAAGGCCGAAGACCCAGTCGCCGTAATCGAGCTTCGGCTGGCGCACATAGCTGCGGCCCAGCCCCACTCTTTCGCCGTAAATACAGGGAAAATCGGTCTCACCGGAGATGCGCGCCTTGTAGCCGGCGTTCAGCGTGTGGTACCAGATGTTGAGCTCATACGTGTAGGGCGTATCGACGGTCGATATGAAATCGGTGAGGCCTTTGGTGACGCTGACGACGTACTCATTGGCACCGATGCCGTCGAAGGGAGGCAGCTCATTCGACGGCAGTTTTGTATCTTTGATTTGCAGCCCCCAACCGGAGTGGGCATAGCCGGTGACAGCGCCCTGGCCCTTGGCCCAGCGCAAGATGGGCAGGCCCCATGTCGGCCAGTCTTCGATGCGCTGCGTGCCTGGAAAATCCTGCTCTTTCAGGCCGAGCAGGACGAGATGGCCAGTGTGGCTGGAGGGGTGGCCGGAGACCTCAACATCGTAGCGAATGCGGTTATCGGGCGTCGATACTTTGTTGTCTTTCCCTTCGAAAAACGTCTTCTGGAAATACCAGCCCGGGCCCCAGGTGAGCACGGCGCCGATCTTCAAGTCTTCGCCTTGCACGTGGCGCAGCATGTCCTGCGGATAGACGCCTTCGGTGGGCCGTTCGTAGTGCGCGCAGCCGGCGGCGTGGATGTGGTGATCGCCGGAATACCAGCCCATCTTGGCCGGGTCGATCCAGCGCTCGAGTTGAAACGTCAGCTCCTGCGGCGCGGCGCTGGTAATGGCGATTTTACGGGACTTCGCGCGGTATTCCGGGCCGCGGCTATAGTCGATGGTGTAGGAGCCGGGGGGGAGCATGACGTGTTCGCCGTCGGCGCGATAGACCTGCGGATGGAAGAAGAAATCACCGTTCAGGCGCTTGGTTTGCGGCGGATGGACGCGGCGCATTTCGTCTCGAATCAGGAAGCCGGCGGTGGTGGGTTTGCCATCGAAATCCTTGACGCGGAAGACGACTTTCGCCGCGGGGACAGCGGTGAAGAGGATGTCGACCTCGGAGCGGAAACCCAAGTCCTGCGTTCCCTGCCCGACGTCGAAAATAAGCTTCGCTTCGCGTTTGCCGGCGTCTTTCGAATAGAGTTGCAGGACGCGGTATTCGAGTTCCAGTCCCGATAGATGTGGCTTCATCGGCTGCTTGTTGAACATGGCGTGATCGATCCAACGGCGGCCAACCTGGCCAGCCGAAGTGTTCGCCAACTGCCCTGCATTCGGGCTCTCCACGGCGAGCACGGCGGTGATGCCGGCTTGATTGGCGACCTTCAGCAGGAACGCGCGCCAGCCCTGTTCCATGAGGCGCGGGGCGGCTTGGCCCTGTTGGACTTTGACGCGGCTCTCGGGGTTAATCTCAATGCCGGCGAGGGCGTGGCGGTCGAGAATCTTCTGCATGGCTTCGACTTGCGCTTTGCCGCCGCCGGGAGTGGCGATCAGCTTCTGAAGGGCTTCGGCGTCCGGCCGGGGCAATGGCTCGCCGATGATTTCCAATGCCTGGACGACGCGGGCGACTTGGGCGGCGAAGGGTTGGAACTCGACGGCTGTCACCAGCGGCAGTTCTTCGGCGCGGAGGCAGACGGTGACAAGGCAGAAAAGGCGTAACAGCTTCATGCCGACATTTTTAACACAATCCGCGGGGCGGTGGAGTGGGCGTGGACAACAACGCGAATAACAATCGCTATTATTGAGAATGTCTTTACGACGAGGAGACCCCGAATGATTCTGCGCCGATGGACCGCTGTGCTTGCAATTACGATTGGCAGTGCCTGGGCGGCACCGGTCCCGCGCCATCTGATTCGAAGCAACGGAGCGCTGACGGAGAGCAGCGCTGGATCGCCGAGGGAGATCGGCGATCAGTTTACGGCCGCGCAGATGGAAGCGCCGGGGCTCTATCTGGCCAAAGAGTACAAGACCGATCACAATGGCGTCACGCATCTGGTCTACCGGCAGAGGTTCCAGGGCCTTGCTATTCATCAGGCCGAATGGCGCGTGAATATTGATCGCGAGGGGCGCGTGATCAACGCCGGGGGGAACCTGTACCAGACGCCGATCGGCAGCCCCGCCAACGCTTCCCGTTTGGCCGAAGCCGCGCTCGCGGCGCTGACCGCGGTTAATCCGATTCTGGCTCGCGAGTCGATCCTTCGGCGATCCGGCATGACGGCCCGCGGCGACGCGCGCTTCGTCGCCGACAGGATGGGCGAGGTCACCGGCCGCGCCGTCTGGTATCCCATCCGTGGGGTATTGCAGCCCGCCTGGAACTTCGTCGTCACCGACGGCGACGGCATAACGGTTTACGACACCGTGATCGACGCCGCTTCCGAAGCGGTGCTTGCCAAGGAGCCGCTGACGATGTTCCAGAACGCGCCGCGCGGCAGTGTTTATACAGGAATCAGCCCGCAACCCGCCGTGAAGCCGGGCGTGCAGAGCAACTTAGAGCCGCCGTATGCGCAGCGCGTGGTGGTGCCGTTAACAGGCTCGCCCGCCGCGTCGCCAAAGGGCTGGATCAGCGGCAACGAGACAGCGGGCAACAACACGATTACGGGCGCGAATCTTTCGGGGACCGCATTCATCACCAACCCTTTGACGGCGAAGTCCCCAACGCTCAACTTCGACTTTCCCCTGCAACTGGGCGGTGACGCGCCGGTTACGACGCTTTTCCAGGATGCTGTGACGACGAATCTTTTTTACTGGGTGAACCGCGCGCACGACCTGTTCTATGAGGTCGGCTTCAACGAAGCCGCCGGCAACTACCAAGCGCAGAACTTCAGCGGCGCCGGCGTCAGTGGCGATCCCATTTTTTCCTACTCGCAGTACGGCGCGCAGTCGCTCAACGGCTTCGCGTCGCTCAATAACGCGTTCTTCTCGACGCGCAACACCGCCGACGGCGGACCGGCGATGATCGCGATGTTCCTGACCTCGAACAACGGCGTGTGGACCGATGGTTCGCTTTCCGCCGACGTCATCCTGCACGAGTACGCCCACGGTGTGACCTTCCGTCTGGTTCCCACCATGAACACCGGTTTTCAAGGCGGCGCGATGCACGAAGCGTTCAGTGACTTCTGGGCGCTGGAGTTTCTCACTCCCGAAGGTGCGCCAGTGGACGGATCCTTCCCGACCGGCGAATACTGGAGCCGATCGTTCGGCACCGGCATCCGGTCCCGCCCCTACTCCACCAACAAGGAAATCAATCCGCTCACTTATGCCGATCTCGGCCGCGCCGCCTCGGCCCCAGCCATTCACAACGATGGCGGCATTTGGGTGATGGCGCTCTGGGAGATCCGCGCCAACCTGATCCGCCAGTTCGGCGAGACCGAAGGCCGCCGGCGGCTTCGCCGGATCGTCATCGACGGCATGAAAATGGCGCCGCCCGCGCCGTCGATGGTCGACATGCGCGATGCCATTCTGCTCGCCGAACGCGTCGACTACAAAGGCGAAAGCCAAGCGCAAATGTGGGAAGCCTTCGCCAAGCGCGGTCTGGGGGTCCTGGCCTACAGCCCGAACTCGGATACGATTCAGGTGACGGCGTCGTTTGACAAGCCATCGAACACCGGCGTGATCGGCTTGCAGACGGAATCGCCAATCCGTGGCCAGGCGCTTCGTATCACGGTCTATGACGGCAACTATGCAGCCGAATCCATGCCGGTGGATGTCACGGCCAGTTCGGGCGATGTCGAAAGGGTGATCCTCCGGCGCGAGGGGATGGCCTACTCCGGCACTTTGTTCACGACTACCGCCGGTCCGGCACGGCAACGGAGCGGCTCGCTGTCGCTCATCCAGGGCGATTACGTGACCGTCTATTACAACGACGAGAATACCGGCGCCGGGTCGAAACTGATCGAGAAATCGGTCCTCAACATTCCGGACTTTCGATTTGTCTTTTCGCCCACACCTCCGCCGTTCACATTCCCGAATGAAACCGCCACCGGCTTTCGCGTTGCCCCCGGCGGCAGCTCCCTTCGCGTGCCCCTCCCGTTTTCGTTTCCATTCTACGGAAAGAAATACAACGAAGTCCGCGTTCTTCCGGAAGGGTATCTGCAGTTTGATACAGCCCTCACGCCGCCGTGCATCGACGAGGCCGGCTTCGCCTCCGTCACCGGCATTGCCCCCCTGGGCATTTGGATGCGCACCAACGGCGCGGCCCAGCCCAACGAGAACGTATATACGAGCCGGGGACCCAACACGTTTACAGTTCGCTGGGCGGGTGAGACGGTTCCCTACATCAACCTGCCTCCGTTCACCGCTCCGCCTGAACCGGTAAACTTTGCCGTAACGCTGAGCGAAAACGGCACTATCCAGTTCTTCTATGGCGCTGGAAATCAGAATCTGATTAACCGCTCGTCCGCATTCGCATGCCGGGGAACTTCTCCGATCATCGGCCTGTCCCGCGGCATCGGCAACCCCGCCACGCTATCGACGATCACGTATGAGCGGGTAAATCTCAGGGACGCCCCGTCACAGACGATGGTGCCGCCGATCGAAAATTCCACAGTTCCGGTCGTTCGCATCGAATCGCCCGCACCCGATTCCACCGCCGCCGGCGTTCTCTCCGTTCGCGGCATCCTCTACGATTCCGGCACCTTCGTGTCGAACGCCCACGTGCTGATCGACGGCGTTTTTTTTGGTAACGCCACGCTCAACATAGCCCGGCCCGATGTCTGCAACGCGGAACGGCTCAGCGGCTGCCCCAATATCGGTTTTTCCATGGTAATCGCTGTCAAATCCGCCGGCCTGAAGCCCGGCCCGCACACGCTGCAGATTCGCGCCGCCAACGCCAAGGGCGGATTCCAGGACTACCCGGAATTGCCGCTTGCGTTCGTGGTCGAAGACGGGGATGGCCCGTTCCCGAAGGGTGTCATTGAAACCGCCAAGGACGGCGATGTTTGGACCGGCCCGGTCACGCTTCGCGGCTACGCCTACAGCCCCGTCAGCCGCGTCAACGCCGTTGACGTGATCATCGATGACATCGTTTATACGCGGGCGATGTACGGACTTGGCCGCGTTGATATTTGCGGGGCTGAAGCGGCCGGGGCGGCCAACTGTCCAGGCATCGGCTGGCAAGCCGCGTTTAACTCGGCGACGGTCGCTCCCGTTCTCCGCAACGGCGAACACAGCCTGCGGTTGCGCATCACAGAAGACAACGGCCGCGTTACGTATCAGCCTGAGGCACCGGTCACGATTACTGTGGATAACCCGGTGAATGAGGCCCCCAAAGGTGTGGTCTCCGCGCCCACGAACGCCCAGCGAGTCTCCGGCATCGTTACCATTTCCGGCCACGCCTGGGATACGGATGGGCGCGTCATGCAAGTGAATCTGTTGATCGACGGTGCCTCGCGCACGACGCTGCGCTACGGCTTGGCAAGGCCCGAAGCCTGCGAAGCGCTTCCCGATCTCGCCGCGTGTCCGAACATCGGCTTCGAGGGAACGTTTGATACGCGAACGCTTTCCAACGGCGTCCACCGTCTCGGCGTTCTGATTGTCGATAACGGCGGGCGCTCGGTGATCGTCCCCGGGATTACTTCGTCCGGCATGAACATCACGGTCGATAACCCATAACGCTAACCCGGCGTAACAGGAACCAACCAGGACCAAAAATCAGAAAGTTGGCGGCTCTTGCTCTATACTGAGGCAAAATGCAGGTCACCCTCCCTGAACTCGAATCCGCCGCCACTATCAATTTCCACCGCGAGATTTCGGCCAGTGACTTCGAGAATTTTTGCGCAGATAACCCCTCCCTCCGGGCGGAACTCTCAGCCCAGGGAGAAATCACCATCATGGCCCCTGGTGGAGGCGAATCTTCCTGCCAAAGTGCCGATGTTTGTATGCAACTCGGCGTCTGGGCAAAAATCGACCGTCGGGGCAAGGCGTTCGATTCCTCTGCCGCCTTCGTCCTCCCCACGGGTGCCATCCTGGCTCCCGATGCCGCCTGGGTATCGAATTTGAAGCTCCAATCCCTTACCCGTCCTCAACGCCGCCGATTCCTCCGCCTGGTCCCCGACTTCATTGTCGAAGTGCTCTCACCCTCCGACCGCCGCCCCGCCGTCGAACTAAAAATGGCCGAGTGGATCGCCAATGGCGTCCCCATCGCCTGGCTGATAGATGGAGACGCCCAAACGGTCA
>CAMDKT010000117.1 GCA_945900935.1 Candidatus Sulfopaludibacter sp. SbA3
TAAGCCAAACTGCCGGTGCGCCAACGGCGAGGGGCATGCGTCGCTCTATCTCGTGCAGAGCGGCGACGGCGACGTGCGCCAGCTCTGCATTCCGAAGACGTTGCAGGACCCGGTTCGCCATTCCGTCGGCGAGTTCCAGGAGATGCAACGCCTACTGCGGGAAGTTTCCGAACTGGAGTGGAAACGCTTCCTGGCAAGGAAGGGCTGACCATTCTCCGCCGCCTGATCGCCTACTCGGAAAAGGTGTTCCGGTTCTCGGCGGAACTCATCGCCGGCATTACCGACCGGAGATTGGAGCCGCGCATTGCCACGGCCACGGTGGCGAAATCGGCGGCCGTCATGTTCTGGGCGAGAATGGGAAGCCTGAACGCTTTGGAGATGTCCGGCCAGTCCCGATTCTGGAAGCGTTGGCTCGGCGGTCGTCTGCCCAGCGCCGATACCATGGGAACCGGCCACTCCAAGATGGATGCAAGCACGTTGCGCGATGCGATGCACCAAGTCTACGGACAACTGAAACGCAACAAGGCATTGCCGGATAACCGGGGTATTTCATTGGCCGGCTTTGCTTGACCGTTGAGGGGGATGGCCACGAGAGCCATACCAGTTATCTCCAGCATTGTTCGGGATGTTTGGCGCGTACGATCCATTTTCCAACGGGAGACCGGCTTCAGTATTATCACCGGCAGGTGACGCTGCTGCTGGTGCCTGGCGCGCCAGCCAACCGCGAACCGCTGCGGATCCCGTTGGATCACGAACCCCAACTGGCCGGCGAAGATGAAGTCGCCACGGCCAAGCGCTTGCTGGCGCGGGTGATTGACCGTTATCCGCGGGCATTTGATTTGGTGCTCGCCGACGCGCTTTACGCCCGCGCGGACTTCTTCAACTTTTTGCTGGAACGTAACAAACATGCGCTGGTAGTACTGAAGGATGAACGTCGGAATGTGTATCAAGATGTCGCAGGGCTTTTCTCTCGGGTGTCGCCCGTGGCAGGAACCTTCCGCAAGCGCGATTGCCTGTGGTGGGATTTTCCCGACCTGCATTCTTGGCCCGAGGTAAAGACCCCCGTCCGTGTCATACGCTCATTGGAGACCCGTTCTGTCAAGCGCCAACTCGATCATAAACGTGAGACGCTCATCAGCGAATGGGTCTGGGTGACCACGCTCCCCTCTGAACTGGCTACCGTCAAACGTTGCGTCGAGTTTGGGCACCAGCGATGGGACATCGAAAATCACGGTTTCAACGAACTGGTCAATGGTTGGCACGCCGATCATGTGTTGAAACATGACGCCACGGCCATCGAGTGCTTCTTGCTCATGGCGTTTCTCACACTCACCATCTATCATGCTTTCGTTTCTCTGAACCTGAAGCCATCCATCCGCAAGAACAAATCCGAAGAGCATTGGGTGAACCTGATGGCGGCTGAAATTTATGGCGCCTTGACTCCGAGCGCGATGTCGCCTTGAGAGTGGCGATCCCAGTTTCACTTGCCGGGAAAAGTCGCAACCTCAGCGTGCCGATGAGCATATGCCTTCGCCGTAGTACGCCTAATCCCTCCTTTTCCGCTTCTTTTGAACCCAAAACGCTCATCGCGAATATGCTCTTCCGCCGACAAGTCGGGCATCCCGCACCTTTCAAAGGAGTTACAGGTGTTTTCGGATTTGGTTGCGGAATCGCTGAAGGGCGACCACCCCGCTTGCGTTCGGGGCGGTGTTTGTGTAGACTACACATCGCCTACCCCGCTTACATGTGAGTCTGAAGCGTTTGTCACCTGAAATGCGGGCTCTGGTGTAGTACCGTACGCGAAAAATCAATCGAAAAGGAGACAGTATGGACGATTTTGTTTCGGTGATCTTCGGCATTCTTGTGATTGCCGTATGTGTGGCAATGATCGCGGGTATGTGGAAAGTATTCGTGAAGGCCGGGCAGCCGGGCTGGGGATGCCTGGTGCCCATCTACAACCTGATCCTGTTGTTAGGGATGGCGGGTAAACCGACATGGTGGATCGTGCTGTTTCTGATCCCGTTAGTCAGCCTGGTTGCCGCCGTTCTGGTCAGCATCGAGATCGCGAAGAAATTCGGCCAAGGCACCGGATATGGGTTAGGCCTGGCGTTCCTGCCGATGTTATTCTATCCGATGCTCGGATTTGGCTCCGCGCAATATCAGGGCGCCAAACCAGCCTAATTCGCCGCTGTCCGCTGGCGCTTGTAACCCTCTTTCAGGTACTTCGCCGCTTCCTCCTGCGCGCCCTGCGTGTTATCGCGGGTGCGCACAGCGAGGTTGTACTCATTCACCGCGCGATCCCGCTGTCCGGTGATATCGAATATCTTGCCCAAATTAATATGGGCCCACACTTCCGTCCACTTCGGCTCCAAATCCCCATCCAGCACTGATCGAAACTCATTCGCCGCGGCCTGGTAGTTATTCTGCAGAAAGAAAATATCGGCCACACGGTAATGCGCCAGCGAACTGTTCCGGTTCACTTCCATCGCCTTCTGAAACTCTTTCAACGCCTCGCCGTACTCGCCGATATCGGCAAACATCTCCCCTCGCCGGATCGCCACCGCCACCCGCATCGTAGGCGACATTCGCAGCACCCGCAAATTCGGGTCAATCTCCACTTTCTTCGGTTTGCCGAATGTTTCCACCACAAACTCCGAAGAAGGTCCGGACACTTCCACGCGCTTAATCTCCGGATTCCCTTCCGTCTCAATCTTCAAATCCACCGGCATCCGGAACGTGTCCAGATCCTGCTGAATCTTACCCATGATCCGGAAGCCTTTACTCGTCCGGTACACGGTGTACTCTAACTTGAACTGCGGCGCCCCGCTCGACTCAATCCACTGAATAAAGAAGTAACCCAAATCCTGTCCCGCCAAATCAGACGCCATCTTGCTAATGTCATCCGTGTTTACGCTTTTATTCGCAAACTGGTCCGGAATCGCTTTCAAAAACTTCTTGAAGTTATCTTCGCCCAACACATTCCGCAACATCTGATACACGGCCGCGCCCTTCGCCGCCGTCGTCGCCCAATACTCTGGCGAGTAATCCTCCAGCCGCGCCGATTGAATCAGCGGCGGATTATCAATCGTCAACGCTTCCACATAGGTGTCCCGAATCTCATCCTCCACTGCCCCCGCCGCGGCCGTCTGCTCCGTATACAACAACTCCGCGTACCGCGCCATCCCGTTCGTAATCCACAAATGATTCCGGCTCGAAGGCGACGCTAAAATCCCGTACCAATGCCGCGCCAACTGATTCGCCAGCAGCTTCGGATTCGCCTCTTTCCCAATCGCCTTCGTCGACAGAAACAGCATGCCCGGCGCCGCATATCCATTGGGCGCTCCCTCACCCGTCTCAACCAGGATCAAATTGGATGACGGTGCCAATCCAAACTGCGTCGTCAACAAACCCACAACTTTCCCTGTCTCTTCTCCCCACGCATCCGCCGCCGCCGCTGCATCCCCCCGGAAGTAGATCAGCGAATTCACGCCGCCCGAAGATACTTTCTTCCCCTCTCCCTGCACAATCGCCAAACTGCCGCCAAACCCTGGTGAATGGAAACTCGAAGTCGTCGTCGACTTTCCATCCGCGCTCTTCGTCGAATCCAATCCGCCGCTGACAACCTTGTAATCCTCCGGGACCGTAATGACAAACTCCGACTTATACCGGTCCGCTGTGTATCCCGCCACCGGGAACCACCGCGCCGGATACATCAGGTACGAGCCTTCCGGCGTCAACGCCGCGAACTGGATGCCATAAACCGGCGATTCCTCCTGCCCCGTCAGCTTGCCCTCATACCGAATCACGATCTCCCTGGTGGACCCCTTCACCATGGGCGGATCCAGCGTTACTTTTACGGTGAAATCCTGCGAATTCCGGCTCGATTCCACGCGCGAATCGTCCAGATACGCCACGCCTGTCACCGTCATCGCATTATGCAGTTCGAACGTCGCCGTGCTGATCTTGTCGTCCACCGCCAGGAATCGCACCCGCGCCTTTCCTGCAATCGATTGCGTCCGCGGGTTCACATCCGCCGTCACCTGGATCTCTTCCACATCGATCCGGCCCAACGAAGCGCGTGTCTGCGCCTCCGCCGCCAGCGGCAGGAATAGCATCGCCAAAACCAAATTCTCTCTGCGCATCTGCTTACGTCCACTCTCTAAAGTCGATGATTACATTTCAGGGAAAAACCGGGCTGCCAACAACTCCGCCGCGCTGGCCAATGGGTCCCTATCTCCGCGCAACTTCGTTTGAATCGTGGCCAACTCACTTCGCATAGCCGCCTGCGCGGCCTTGTCTTTCAATAATCGCAGAACCGCGGACGCAAGCCCCGGACCATCTGCTTCATTCTGCATCAGCTCGGGCACAATCCGGTGCCCTGCCACCAGGTTCACCATCGTGAAATACGGTACTTTCACCAGCCACCGGCCCAATTTCCAGGAAACCGGTGAAACCTTGTAGAAAGTTACCATCGGTGTCCCCATCAACGCGGCTTCCATAGCAACCGTGCCACTGGCGGCGAGTGCAAGGTCGGCATGGGCTATTGCGTCCCATGTTTCCCCTTCAATTGTTTGGATGGATGCGCGAGAAATCCGTTCCCGAAAAGTTGACGTAGGAAACATCGCGTCGTATTTCGCTCCCACCCGATCCATGAATCCGCCCGGCGCGGCCCAGATCACGGATACATCCATCTCCTTGCGAATCAAGTCCACCGCCTCCACTACCGCCGGCATATGCCGCCCCACTTCGCCCAGGCGGCTTCCCGGTAACAGCGTTAACAACGGCTTCGACGAGTCCAGCCCATGCCGCGCGAAAAACGCCTCCCGCGAAATCGACGGCCCCGCCATCCACGCCAGCGGATGGCCAATAAAGGTGGCCTGCGCCATCCCTTCTCCCTGAAAAAACGCCGGCTCAAACGGAAAGATACACAGCAGTTCGTCGATGATCTTCTTCATCGTCTTCACGCGGCCCTTCCGCCACGCCCACACTTGCGGCGCCACCAAATACGCCACCGGAATCCCTCGCTTTTTCGCTTGTGCCGCCACGCGAAAATGGAAGTCCGGGCTATCGGTCAATATAGCCAGACGCGGACGCCTCTCCTCCATCGCCCTCACCAGCTTTCGAAACTCCCCATAAATCCGCGGCAAATGCTCCAACACTTCCACCAGCCCCACCACCGCCAGGCTCTCCGATTCAACAATCGCCTCCACTCCCGCCGCGCGCATCCGCGGCCCCGCGCATCCAAAAAATCGCGCTTCCGGTAAAAACCGGCGCAACTCTTCCACCAGTTTCGCCGCGTACAGATCCCCTGACGCTTCCCCCGCCGAGATCAATATTTCCAAGTGTGCCAAAGCCTCAGTCTACAATGCGCGTGCCTGCGGTGAGTAATTGTTAAACTAATAGGAGTATTCGATGCCCTCCACTACCGATCTTGCCAGCCTGAACAAAACCAAACTGCCTCTCGGCGATTTCGCCAAACGCTTTTACAAGGACGCCACCCCCTTCGGCACTGTCTTCTCCTACTACGCCGCCGCAGTTCCCTTCGCCGCCGATGACCTGCGCGATTTCGTCGATGAACCCATCGCCGCCCTCCCGCCCCGCGTCCTCGCCGGCCTCGGCAAAGCCGTCATCTTGTTCGTCCCTTTTCTCGAACGCCCCGTCGTCGCTGTCCCGGCTTCCCGCAACACCAAACGCCATGCGGAGAAAGTGGAGTTTGACCATCGCGACAGCCTTGTCGCCATGGATCCGCCCGCCCTTCCCAGCCGTCTCCCAGCCGCCTACATCGCGCCTGAAAAAGCGAACGCCCCTCATATCCTTGCTTTCGGAATCAAGGACGTCGATTCCGGCGACTATCACTACAACTTCTTCCACGCCGTCTCCAAACTTGTCTACGTCACTCAACCCGATTCCGTTCTCGCCGGCTACCGAACCATCCTTCGCGAAGAATTGAAGAGCCGCGCCCACGGCGAAGTGGACGATGCCTCCTGGAAAGCCAAACTCGATCTCTTGAAAAAGGAGTCCGGCATCCGCGGCGAGTCAAAGCTGTTCCTGGAATACGCCCGCCAAAGTTTCATCGATACGCTCACGCTTTTCCTCCACGGCATCTGTTGCGACATCGACGTGGAACCCGGCCCCCGCCAAATCGCCAGCCGTCATCTCCGTAAACGCCTGCAGTTCCTCCAGGCCGAATACCCCCAACCAGAAGGGTTTGCGGTTTTTCCTGAGGAACTTAAGAATTAACTGGGCCAAAGTATTGGCCCGTTTGGCCGATGAGTTGAGAATGCGATGTTTGTATTTCTCCCTTTTGGTATCGCTGGCCGTTACGCCGCCATTAGCTGCGGCACCCTCCGTAAAATCCTCGCCCGCCACTCTGGCATTCACATATCAGGAGGGCGCGGTCGCCATGCCGGCCGTCCAAACGCTGGCCGTCTCGGCTGTCGCTAGCGGCACCACTCCGCTCGTGTTTGTCAGTTCCGGCGGCAGCCAATGGCTCACCTTCACGCCACTTTCCGGCAGGACGGCTCTATCCGTCAAAGTCACTGTCAATCCAACCTCGCTCCCCGTCGGGCAGTTCACCGAGACCATTACACTTACCACACCGGGAACCGGCGGTGACCCCGTCGTCATCCCTGTCATTCTCACTATCAGAGCGCCGCCGTCCGATATCAGGGTCACACCATTAACGCATGCGATCACCTATCGCCTTGGGGACACGGCACCGCCACCCGTCTTCACACAACTCACAACCACCGGCGCGCTGATTTCCTATACGGCCGCCATCGTTGGCGCCAAATGGGTGCGCCTCGCTCCCTCCAGCGGCGCTGTCTTCCCCGGCTTCCGCGCCACCATCGCCATTTCGGTCGACGTCGCCGATCTTCCTCCCGGCACGCAAAGAGGGACGGTCACCGTCAGTGCGCCTGACGCCGTCACCAAAACGACGACAGTTACGATCAACCTCACCGTTCAACCCGGTGTCCCCATCGCGACGACGCTCTGGCCTCCCCGCATCATCCGCGGCGCGCCCGAAAGCACCTTCACCATCACCGGCCAGCGATTTTTCAGCGGAACCGTCGTCAAATCCGGCGCCGTTACGTTGAAAACCACAATTCTCGGGCCAAATTCGCTCCTGGCTGTGATCCCCGCAAATCTACTTGCCAATCCGGGCACCGTCCCGGTCATCGTCAGCAATCCCGATCCGGGCGGCGGCACGGCGAATGGACTCAACCTGGAAGTGCTGCCCCCCGGCCCCTTAGTCCTGGCCGTTGTCAATGCGGCATCCCAGCGCCCCGCCTCCCTCGCTCCCGGCGGAATTTTCACGGTATATGGCCAAGGACTCGGGCCCGAACCGCTTGTCGCCTTCGATGGCGTATCGCCCTTCGTCCCAACGATCATGGGCGGAACCAGAGTCCTTCTCAACGGTGAGCCCCTACCCGTCATCTATAGCTCCGCTCGCCAAGTCTCCGCTGCCGCTCCAAACTCCCTGGAACCGGACCGTTCGTACATGCTGGAGGTCGAGTACAACGCCGTCAGATCGACTCCCTTTCCGTTACTTTCGGTAAGGGCCGCGCCCGCCCTGTTCACCGCCAGCGGTGCCGGCATCGGCAATGCCGCCGCTTTTCAGGCCGACCCGGTCAGCGGCGATGTCACGCTAAACTCCGACAAAACGCCGGCGGCAAAGGGCAACGTCCTGGTTCTTTACACGACCGGCACTGGAGCCACCCTGCCAGTTCAACTCAATGGCTTCGTCGCGACGGAAGCGTCCGCGACTTCCATTCCCAACATCTCTGTCCTTCTCGGCGACATCCAGGCCGAAGTCCTCTACGCCGGCGCGGCTCCCGGCCTCATCACCGGCATCGTCCAAATCAACGCCCGCGTTCCCGACAACACTCCCACTGGCAAGGCTGTTCCAATTACCATCAAGGTCGCCAGCAACGCCAGCCCGCCTGGCGTCTCGCTGAATATCAAGTAGGGATCCCCGGGAACTACCGGCTATCCCCAATGCGCCCTGCGGTCGAAAGACGCAGGGGAGGAAGCCCCTCGCGAAGCGTTGGCGTCTTGAAAGCCCCGCGATCCTCCTCCGCTCCAAACCGCTCGCTTCCGCCAGCCGGCGGTGATAACAGGCAATCGCCTCCGGAAGCCGGCCCGCAGCAAATTCCGCGTGCTCGCAGGCCTCCGTTAATCTATGAACGACACCGGCGCGGTCCCAAGGCGCGAGGATCTGTTGCTCCACTACCAACGCCGCGAACGCAACCGGCACCTTGCGCCCTGCGAAGAACTCCGCCGCCGCGGTCCGCTTGAACTTCTCGAGTTCCGCCAGCCACTTTTGATGCGCCTCAACTGTCCGCGCCCGTCCCTCGTCTTCAAAGTAACGAGCCGCCAACTCGCCGTCCTGACGAATCATCCGGTATCCGAACAAAACCAGAAGAACGCAGGGAAACACCACCGTGGCACCGAATAGTGCGAGCCGCTTCACAGATGGATTCTACTAGTTACGGGGCGGAACGTTGTCACGAAATTGTCAACTACTTCAACCGTACCGTCACTCCGTGCGGATCACTTTCCTCGCTGCGATCAATTGGATTCTGCAGCGTCGTCCGGAAGACGTGCGTCAACGTCCCAAAGGCCCCGCCTCGGGACAATGTCAAAATCCCCAACCCAGGCGTCCCGCCCGTCGCCACATGCGGCGATCCTGTCTGCGGCTTCGGCCCGCGCAGCGCCAGATAGAATCGATTCCCAAGAGGCGACAGCGCCGCCAGATCCGGTGTCGGCTTCGCGCTCACTCCACTGGCGCGAAGATCGACCGAGTTCATGTGGCGTCCCGTCGGCACACGATAAACCTCGGCGATATCCGCCGTCCGGTCAAACACCCACAAATACCCGCCGCCGGCCGACGCTCCCATCCCATGTCCATCTCGTCCGCCGGACGCGTCACCCGCCCAGAACTTCATCAACTGCGAGTTCGGCTCCGCAAACGCGGGCGCCGATGGATACTCGTCCCGCGCCTGATAAACCAGGAGCTGATCCGGATTCGTCGTCACCGACCCCGCGCCGGCCAACAAATAAACATTTCCCCCAATCTGCGTTCCCCCACAACCGTCGCGCGGGAAGCTTTCGTTCCCATATTCGGCCACGATTGCCATCGGCGTCGCCGCCGGATCCACAACAAACATCCCTCCTCCGCGGAACGTCACATACACCTTCCGGTTCGCGCTCGTCACCGGACAAATCGGCGCGTTATCCGGCCGGTTGTGCTGGCCAAAATACCCCGCATCGCTTTCATTCACCGGCGTTGCCGTCTGGCACGGCAATCCGTTCGGCGTCCGGCACGTCGCCAGATTCAGCGTCGCCGCCGTATCGTGCCGGAACGTGTCCGTCGCCGGATCGTACACGATCTTTTCGAGCAGCTTGCCGTTCTGATTTGCCACGATCAGCGACAGCCCATCCGGCATCCAAAATGCCGCATGAGCTTGCCGCGCGCCGCCATCGCCCGCCGTCATCCGGAACAACGCTTTCGGCCGGCGAGTGGCTCCATCAATCACCGCCACATGCCCGCTTGCAACGAACGCCAGCGCCATATAGTCGGATGTCGGGCTCTGAAAAATCATGTGCGGCCGCGACACATTCGCGCCGGTTGCATTGTTCGGCCCGCCGAGCGCGAACATCTCCGCCAGATCGATCACCGCCGACCGGTCCACCGGTCCGCCTGGATTCTCCAAGTCCTCCCCATCATGAATCACCAACCGCCCGCCATGCGTCCCGCGCGGCGCGGCCGCCGAGTACCCGGCTGTATTGTTCTGATCGGTCAGCCATACCTCGTAGCCTTGCCCCATGAGGCACCCGGCCGCTGCTATCAAAGACAGCAACATTTTGTGTTTGCGCATCGATTTGCCCCTTTCGAGATTTGCACTTTACGTCATCGGCATTGTATATCACGCCGCCACTCTTATAGAGCGGTCCCCAGGGGGGCAGGCCAAAACCGGCAAGCGGACGTCTCGCAATCGAGCCCGCCTCAAGCGACGTCGAATACGACGGGATTGGGAAAAGGTTCGGCCCGGCACTTGGCGCGCCAGCGTCTGCCGTAAATCAATACGCCGGCTCAAACGGCCAATTCGCCGTCGTCGTATACCCGCCATCCACCGCAATCACTTGCCCTGTAACATAACTCGACGCCGGGCTCGACAAAAACACCGCCAACCCTGCAATATCCGCCGGCGTTCCCATCTGCGGATTCGCCTGCACACCTTGCAGCCAATCATGCATCGGCTTCTGCGCCCACATATCCTTATTCAAATCCGTCAAAATAAAGCCCGGCGCAATGCAGTTCACTTGAATGTTATAACGGCCCCACTCCGCCGCCTGCACGCGCGTCATTCCGGCAATCGCCGCTTTACTAATCGCGTAAACACTCAAATACGGAATCCCCAGCAACGACATCAAGCTCCCAATGTGGATAATTTTTCCGCCTTTGCCGCCCTCCACCATCCCGCCGCCAATGTACTGGCACAACTCAAAAATCCCGTGCAGATTCGTGTCGAGAATCTTGTTGTACTCGTCCTTCGTATAATCCTGCATCCGGCGCCGGACATTCGTCCCGGCCACGTTGATCAGAATATCGGTCTTCCCCCGGAACTCCGCCGCAAACGCGCGGATCGAGTCCGAATCCGTCATATCAATCGACCGGGAATCGGCGCTGTATCCGGCCGCCGTCAACACGGCAACCTCCTCCGCCAACTTGTCCACCGACCGCGCCGCCAGAATCGTATGCGCGCCGGCGGCCGCAATCTCCTTGGCGATCGCCAAACCGATGCCGCGGCTGGCACCAACGACCAGGGCGGTTTTGCCCTTTAAAGAAAAAAGTGTTTCAAGAGACATGTTGAGTTCTGTGTTGAGTAGTGGTTTTAATAACGAACAACGCGCCAAGATACAAAGCGCCGCCGAGCAGCAAAGTTTCGCGTAACCCTAGGTATATCGCAAAGAAGATCGCCGCCGCTGAGCCCAGCACGCTCGACGCCGCGTTCAACGACCAGGCCCAGCGCACGCTCGGCTTGTGGAATGCTTCCAGCCGGGCTAAACCCTGCGGAAACGGCATGCCCATGCAGAACCCGGCCGGTGCGATTAATAACACCGTGAGCAGCATCTTCACCGCCAACGGTAGCCCAACAAGCGCTGTCGTAATCGGTGCCGCTGTAAAGGCGAGAATAGACACGAGCACCGTCACCAGACCCAATGCCCGCATCAGCTTGCCGTCGTCGTCGCCAATATACTTCCCGCTCAAATAACTGCCCAACCCGCTAGAGATCAGCATCGAAAATACAATCACCGTCAGCGCGTAGGTCGGATGGCCCAGAAACAATACGAACTTCTGAATCAACGCCACTTGAATCAAAATGTAGCCCACGCCGATGCAAAGGAAATACATCAGGAAACGCAGCACGCCCTTCTCCCGCGGCAGTCGCGTTCCCAGCACCAACGGCGGCATGGCCAGAATGATGATCGTGGCCAACAAACTCACGCCCACCAAAGAGAACAGCATCGGCACCGCGCGATTGATTTTATAATCGGCGCTCTCTTTGTTCATCGTGGTCAGGAAGTTCCACAAGTCCCGCGGCTGCACGGTGTAAAAGAAGAAGGGCCGGTTGTCGCTGACGGCAGTAACGTCAAACGGATACTGCTCCAGCCATGCGTCCAGATTCTTCGCCAGTAGCGCCTGCCCGAAGGGCGAATTGGCGCCATCGCCCGGCAAATAAATACGTTGAAAATGCGCTTTGGCAATAATTC
>CAMDKT010000118.1 GCA_945900935.1 Candidatus Sulfopaludibacter sp. SbA3
TGGGCGAATCTGCAAGTACCCATCGCCTCGCTGCGCAATGGCTCCGGGCCGACGGTGTTGCTGATGGCCGGTAACCACGGCGACGAATACCCCGGCCAAGTGGCAATTCTGAATCTGTGGCGCGAGCTGCAAACCACCGATATCACCGGCCACCTGATCCTCATCCCCTGCCTAAACCCCCCCGCCGCTCACGCCGCCACGCGCCTGTCGCCACTCGATGGCAAGAACTTCAACCGCTGCTTTCCCGGCAATCCCCAAGGCACCCCCAGCGAGATCCTGGCCCACTATCTAACCACCGTCCTCTTCCCGCAAGCCGACACCGTCATCGACCTCCACACCGGCGGCCGCAGCCTGACCTTCCTGCCCACCGCGCACATGCATCTGGTGCCCGATCCGGCACAGCGCCGGGCCATGCTCGCCGCCACGGAAGCATTCCTCACCGATGTCGCGTTCCTCTATGCCGACGTCGCCGGCACCGGCCTGCTGCCCGTCGAGGCCGAAAGCCAGGGCAAGATCGTCATCACCACCGAAATGGGCGGCGGGGAAGTGGTTCCGGCCGCCGTGCACCGGCTCTGTCAACGCGGTCTGCGGAATGTTCTCATTCATACCGGCGTCCTGAACGGAACCCTGGAAATTCGGAAGCAGCCCGTACGCTGGGTGCAGGCGCTCGACCGGGAAGACTACCGCTTCGCGCCCGAGTCCGGCCTATTTGAGAGCTGCGTCGAGCTCGGGGACGCTGTCAACGAAGGCGATACGCTCGGACGCATCCATTTCCTGGAACGGCCGGGCCGGAAGCCGGTAATCGTGACGGCCCACGCCGCCGGCATGTTGATCGCCGGGCGCGCGCCGTCTATCGTCAAGCAGGGCGATTGCGTCGCCTGCATCGCGCACGATGTGGACCCCTGGGGACTGGAATGAGACCGCAACAGCTCTTTCTGACCGTTCTGGCAATTGCCGCGCTGGTACTGTGTTACATCATCGTCCAGCCCTTCGCAGGCCCCATCGTCTCCGCCGGCGCCATGGCTATTCTGTTCTACCCGGTTCACGCCGGGTTGCTCCGCCGTCTGCCGCGCCGCCCTGGTCTCGCCGCCGGTCTCTCGCTGCTGCTCGTCGTCGCCCTGATCGTGCTTCCCACAGCCTGGATCGTCTCCACGATGTCGGGCGAACTCGCCTCCGCCTACGCGGCCTTGAAAACGAAAAGCGCGGCCGGCGGCGGGTGGGCGGAATGGATCATCCACGCCGGGTCCGGCCCGCTCGTCTATTTCGGCGTCGATCCGGCCACCGCCGATGATCATTTGCGCGGCTTTCTCTCCGAACGTATCGAAACAATCAGCGGAACGCTGCTTCGCCTGATCCGGGGAGTTCTCAGCAACGTCGCCTCTTTTCTGTTTAACGCGGTGATCGCGCTATTTGTTCTTTTCTTCGTGCTGCGCGACGGCAACCGGCTGCTGACCAAAGCGCGCGAATTCCTGCCGATGGAGCATGTGGTCTTCGATCGCCTGATCGGCGAAGTCGGGCAAAGCGTGCTGGCCAATGTGTATGGCGTTGGGGCTGTGGCGCTGGTACAGGGAACGCTCACCGGCGTCCTGTTCTATTTCGTTGGCGTGCATTCCCCGGTACTTTGGGGAGTGATCGCCGGATTCTGCTCCATGATTCCCATCGTTGGCCCACCCGTCGTCTGGATCCCCGTGGCGCTGTCGTTCGCCATCACGGGCAATTGGGGCGAGGCGGCCATCGTCGCCGCCGTTGGTGCCGGCGTCATCGGCGCCGTGGACAATATTCTGCGCCCCTGGATCATCAGCGGCCGCGTGCAACTGCACCCGCTACTGGTTTTTATTTCCCTTCTTGGCGGGGCGCAGGCGTTTGGCTTTCTGGGCCTCTTCATCGGTCCCGCCGCCCTTTCCGTCACCTTTGTCATTTTTGAGTTCCTGAAGCAGGGGCTCGGGCCGAACCTCCCAGGAGAACAGCCCGTTCCGCCCCAGTATCCCCTGGCCTCTTGAGGTTTTCAGAAATGCCAGCAGCGCCGCCGCGGCCGCCGGGTTTTTCGACCCCTTAATGACCACTCCCGCTTGCCGAAGCAACTCCGGAAGCAGGCTGCCGCCCTTATCGTGCGCCAGCGTCCAGGAGGTAAGCGCGGCGTCCACGTTGCCCGTCGCCGCAAACTGCATCGTCTGCCGAACCGTTTCCGCCAGAATCAGTTTCGGCTCCACCGCTGCCCACAGACCCGCCTTTTCCAACGCTTCCTTTGCCAGCCGCCCGTAAGGCGCATGGGCCGGATTCGCCATCGCTACCCGCTTCACTTCCGGTTTGGCCAGATCCGCCAGTTTGCGAATCGACCCGGACTTGGACCACAATGCCAGCCGCCCAATCGCGTAAATCTGCACCGTGGCGGCGTCGCCACGTCCCGCTTGAACCACCTGTCTAACGAAATGTTCATCGGCGGATAAAAAAAGATCGAATGGCGCTCCCTGCTCAATTTGGCGGGCTAACTGGCCCGAAGAACCGACCGAAACGCGCAGTGTAAGTTTTTGATTTTGCAGAACTTCCCTGGTCAGTTCAGGAATGGCCGGGGCGAGATCAGAGGCGGCGGCGACGAGGAGATCCTGGGCGAATAGTTGAGTGCCTCCCACTAAACCCATGGTTGACAAACAAGCACTCAGGTTCCATAATAGTAACGTGCGCAGTCCGGCGCCGGCGCGGCTCACTGGAGCCCCCGCCGCGAGCGCGAAATTTTCAAAGAGGTTTTTATGAGCAAAATCATCGGTATCGATCTTGGCACCACCAATTCCGTGGTTGCCGTCATGGAAAGCGGCAATGCCGTCGTCATCGCCAATCAGGAAGGTGGCCGTACGACCCCTTCGATTACGGCCTTCGCCAAGAACGGAGACCGGCTCGTTGGACAGGTCGCCAAGCGCCAATCCGTCACCAACCCCGAGAATACCATTTACTCGATCAAGCGCTTCATGGGCCGCCGTTTCAACGAAATCGCCGACGAGATGAAGCTGGTTCCCTACAAAGTTGTGCCTGGCGAGAACGGCGACGCGCGGGTGGAGATCCAGGGGAAGCGCTACGCACCGCCGGAGATTTCGTCCATGGTTTTGGGCAAGTTGAAGGAAGCGGCCGAGGCCTATCTGGGCGAGAAGGTGACGAAAGCCGTTATCACGGTGCCCGCGTATTTTAACGACGCCCAGCGGCAGGCGACCAAGGATGCGGGGCAGATCGCGGGCCTGGAAGTGATGCGCATCATCAATGAGCCGACGGCCGCGGCGCTCGCCTACGGCTTGGACAAGAAGAAGGACGAGACCATCGCCGTATTCGATTTCGGGGGCGGCACGTTCGACGTTTCCATTCTGGAAGTAGGCGATGGCGTGGTGGAAGTGAAGGCCACCGATGGCGACACGCATCTGGGCGGCGACAACATTGACGATCGGTTGATGGAATGGATCATCGCCGACTTCAAGAAGGAAAACGGCATCGATCTGTCGCAGGACAACATGGCCCGGCAGCGGCTGAAGGAAGCCGCCGAGAAGGCCAAGATTGAGCTTTCGACGCTGCTCGAAACCGAAGTAAATCTGCCGTTCATCACGGCGGACGCCACCGGTCCGAAGCACTTGGTGATGAAGCTCACGCGGATGCGGTTTGAACAGATGGTCGACGACATTCTGGCCCGCGCGATGGAACCCTGTAAGCGCGCGATGACGAACGCCAAGGTAACGCCCACGCAGATTGACGAAGTGGTGCTGGTGGGCGGTTCGACGCGTATTCCGAAGGTACAGCAGATGGTGCGGGACCTGTTCGGCAAGGAGCCGAACCGCACTGTGAATCCGGACGAAGTGGTGGCGGTTGGCGCCGCGGTCCAGGGGGGAGTGCTGGGCGGAGAAGTGAAGGATGTACTGCTGCTCGACGTCACGCCTCTTTCGCTGGGAATCGAAACCTTGGGCGGCGTCTTCACGAAGATGATCGAGGCCAATACGACCATCCCGACGCGCCGGAGCGAGACTTTTTCGACGGCCAGCGACAGCCAGCCGTCCGTTGAGATCAAGGTATACCAGGGCGAACGCGCGATGGCCGCCGATAACCGGTCGCTGGGCGTCTTCCAACTCGCTAACATTCCGCCCGCTCCGCGCGGCGTGCCGCAGATCGATGTCACTTTCGACATCGACGCCAACGGTATTCTGAACGTCACGGCGAAGGACAAAGCGACCAAAAACGAACAGAAGATCACCATCACCTCTTCCTCCGGGCTGAGCAAGGACGAAGTGGAAAAGATGTCGCGCGAGGCCAAGGAAAACGCCTCCGGCGACCAGAAGCGCAAGGACGGCGTGGAAGCCCGCAACCGCATTGACGGTCTGATCTACAGTGTGGAAAAGACGCTGAAAGATCACCGCGACAAGGTGAGCGAGGACGAAGCCAAGGCCGTGGAAGTGGCGCTGGAAGAGGCCCGCAAGGCTCGCGACGAAGGGTCGCTGGAAGCCATCAACACCGCCGTCGATAAACTCACAGCCTCCAGTCACAAACTGGCCGAAATGATGTACAAATCGACGCAGGGCGGCGCGGCGGGACCGGGACCGGGACCGGAAGCCAATGGGGCCGGCGATCCGCCGCCGCCCGAAGGAGCAAAGAGGGATGAAGTTGTGGACGCCGAGTTTGTCGATGTCGATGACAAAGGCAAGAAGTAAGTAGCGTTTCATGGGGCCGTTCCGGCGGCCCTTTTAGGAACCTCTATGGCCCAGCGGAAGGACTACTACGAAACCCTCGGCGTCAGCCGGGACGCCTCGCCGGATGACATCCGCAAGGCGTACCGGAAATTGGCCCGGAAGTATCATCCGGATCTGAACCCCGGCGACAAAGCGGCTGAAGATAAATTCAAATCCGTCTCGGAAGCCAACGACATTTTGGGCGACGAAAAGAAGCGCAAGATGTTTGACCAGGTGGGTTTTTATTCCGACAGCGGCGCTCCCGGTAGCGCTCCCGGCCCCGGCGGCCCCGGCATGGGATTCGGCGGATTCGATTTTTCCGATTTTCTGAACCAGCACCAGACGCCCGGCAGCGGTGGTCGGCGGCGCGCCCCGAATCCAGAGGCAAGCCCCGCTGCCGGCGGCGGATTCCGCGATATTTTCAGCCAATTTTTCGGTCAACGCGGCCAGGGCGGCCCGCAGACCCATGAACCCGAAAAGGGCTCCGACCTCGAATACACGCTCAACATCGACTTCTGGCAATCCATCAAAGGCACGCAAGCCCGGATGAATATTTCCCGTCAGGATGCCTGTACAACCTGTTACGGCAGCGGCGCCGGTTCCGGCGGTACCATTACGTGCCCGGAATGTTCCGGTACCGGGAACGTCACGCAGATGGCCGGTGCCATGCGCTTCACTCTGAACTGCCCTCGCTGCAACGGGACGGGCAAATTGCAGAGCGCCTGCCCGGCTTGCAACGGCGAAGGCCGCATGGCGCGGATGGACTATGTCGACACGCGTATTCCGCCGGGCGTCTCCAACGGCACGCGGATGCGAATCGCCGGAAAAGGCAATGCCGGCCTGGGTGGCGGTTCCCCCGGCGATTTGTACATCAATATCCGTGTCGCCGAACACCCGTTTTTTGACCGCGACGGCGACAATATTGAGATCACCGTCCCGGTCTCGGTCCCTGAAGCCGCGCTCGGGGCCAAGATCGAAGTCCCCACCATCGACGGTCGCGCGCTGTTGAAAATCCCCATGGGCACGCAGAACGGGCAGAAGTTCCGCCTCCGCGAGAAGGGTGTTCCTAACGCCCGGAAGGAAACGCGCGGCGACCAAATTGTTCAGATCACCGTTCAACCGCCCAAGGCCAACGACGAGCGAACGCGCGAACTGCTTCGAGAACTGGCCGAGTTGCACCCGGAGGATCCGCGCGCGGAGATGTGGGGCAAGGTATAAATGGCGAAACGTTCCAAAGCCGCCTACATGATCTCGGCCGTCGCGCTGCAGTACGATCTGCATCCGCAGACGCTGCGGCTCTATGAGCGGGAAGGCCTGCTGAAGCCCAGCCGCAGCGACGGAAACACGCGCCTTTATACGGAAGAGGATCTGGAGCGCCTCGAAGTGATTCTGAAACTCACGCGTGAGCTCGGCGTCAACCTCGCCGGCGTCGAGATCATCCTCAACATGCGCGAAAAGATGGAGGAGATGCAGAGGCAGATTGCGCAGTTCGTTGTTTCCCTCAATGAGGAATTCGTCCAGCATCCGCGGCCACAGGCGCCTGCCGGCAATTCGCTTGTGCCGGTGAGCAGGAACTTCGGCGCGGTGCAAGTCACGCCGGCTGGCGCGCGGGGCAAGAAGAAACAGGGCTAGTGCCAATACCGTTCATTTAGAGTTGCCGCGATCAATGATCGGGTCGAGTGACAGCGATTGCGCCCCGCCACCCGCTCATACCACCGGACGTGCGGTTTTCCGCATCCGGCGGTTGAAGCACGCGCTTTAGCAACCCGCTAGATCCGATGGCATCAGAAAGCCATGACGTCGAAGTTTCCCGTACGACAACGCGGCTTGTAAACTACCGGTCCTGGCCAAATGCCAGGCTCCCCGGTGTCTCCGCGCCACCCCGCGCATGCGTCCCCGCGGCCCAAGGCTTCGCAGTCCTTCGGCGCTCTCCAAAAATTACCCATTTGTGCTCTCCAAAAGTGACCCACACAAAGAACACGATTTGCCGCTTGCGTGCGCTTGTTAGAATTTTCCTTGCGCTCAGGCATTGGCTAGGCTACACTATTTTCGTATTGCAACAATCGCGCTGCCGTCAGCCGTGTTTGACCCGAGTATCACCGGTCAATTCTGAAGTAGACTTACACCCCGTAGTAAACTTGTGTTTTTGAATTTCGATTTACCTGCCTCAAAGCACACGGGCAGATATCGGCATAATAGATCGGCGGCTGTCACCGGTCACCAGTGAACTTAGTTTTCCGGCCAACAGACGGGAGCGGGCAGCGGCAAAATCGTCGATCCAGTAAGCTGGCGTTCTCCCTACCGAAGGCGAGGTTCCTCCCAACTTACTTAGGCCAGAGTGAGGAGGACGAGAAAGTCAATGAAAACCGCTACACCGGATTCTGGACGAAGCGCGGGTCAATACCACGAATTAAGAAAAGGAAGAAATATGAATATGTACGTGTCCGCATTTGCAATTCTTATGATTGGGTCGCCATTGTCGGCACAAGACCCGAGGTCGCCCAACTGGCTGCACTTTTCCGTGCTGTGAATCGAACAGGCCGGGGCCAGTTCCACCAAAGCCGACCAGCGGCTATTCTTCGATTTCTTCGTGACTAGACATCTGTCTTCCGACTCAGATAAGCTGACCGGTTCTGAGAAATCGGTAAAGCGCTTCCACTGGTGGGGCAATGTGCGGCTGGCGAGTTATCCCCAGACCATTAATGCCCCCGTTGGTGAGTTTGTTTCCAATCTGGGCACAAGTGTGACCGATGTGAAGGTCAATGAACTTGTCCAGTCAGCGGAGTTTCGAACCGGACTTGACGTTCGAATTCCCGGAGTAGGGAACAAGGACGACGCAGCGAACCGATTATCAATTTTCGCGGGATTCGGGGGCGTAGGACCGTTGGATCCGAAGCAGGGAGTGTCTGTGTTCAAAATTCCGATGCTGGAAGCGGGCACGTCAACGACCGCCCGGAACCAGTTTCTCGAGCAATATCCGGAGAGGAGCTACCCTGGAATTACGAAGGCGACCTACGTTGCCTTTACGTCACCCGATCGTGGCCGATTCTACCGCCAATACGCACCCGGCCTGCGCTACACGCAGCTCTACGATCTCACCGAGGAAGATGCTGTCGAGTCGGAAAAGGTATGGGTGCCGGCTTCGGTGGCCGCGTCCTTCGGACAGCATGAACTGGTGAGTGGCGGGCATTTGCGAGGAATCGCCGGAAATTTCGAAGCCATTTTTCCATTCAAACTTGGCGCCGCTCGCGCCTACGTGTTCGGACGGGCGGTGATGTCGTTCAGCAAGAATCAGGACCGGCGTCCGGTCTTTCTCGATCCCGCCATCCAGGACAACAAGCCGGTTCCTCCGAGTGCGCCGGGCGTTTATGTAATTTCGACGCCATCAAATCGGGATGTCTACACCATGGGCATTGGCATTGATGCGGTAGAGATACTTAAGACATTGTTAGGGAAGAAGCCGCCAGCCACGCCACCAGCGAACTACCACCCGGTACAGGAGATGACTTATGGGTAGCCCTAAGAAAATAGCGGTCCTCGCCGTTCACGGGATCTCGGATCCGCCGCCGGGGTCTTCGGTGCGGGCCGTCAGCAACCTACTGTTAAACCTGGAGGAAAATAGAAAGCCGGTCTATTCCTTTCTTCAGGAATCCACTATTCGGATACAGTCACGACCAATTCGGATCGAGAAGCCCGATTCAAAGACGGGAGAGCCTCCCGTTACGGAAGAGCTTTGCGAATGGGTGAAAAACGGCAGACTGGAGGACGCACATCTGGCTTTTCTCAGAGGCCAAGTAGAGTGTTATAAGGGCGAAGATCCCGATGAGCCGTACGAAACACTGAAGCTGGAGGGCAGCAGAAAGGCCGGTTCCTGCAATCCCGAGGTGCATCTGTATGAGATGCACTGGGCCGACCTGTCCCACTTCGGCGGCAAGGGACTTCGCATATTGGGCGAGATTTACCAGATCTTGCTGCACCTTCCGAGCGTCGGCGTTCACACTTTGCGGGCAGCCAGCCTGGACGAGGAAGAACTCAAGATCCCGGACGAGGACGAACTCGAGTCAAAGGAAGGCAAGTCGAACAAAAAGCCATGGTTGGCGATGACCGGAGTTCACGCTTTCGCCGTCTGGCTCCGCCAGATCCCGGCGAGGATGCTCGATTCGCTGCTCTTCAAGATCCTGGACGAGGAGGAACGCAAGTTAAAGGAAGTCAAGTCGAACAAAAAGTCATGGCTGGCAATGACCAAACTTCACGCTTTCGCCGCCTGGCTCCTCCAGGTTCCGGCGGCGATGCTCAATCTACTGCTCCTGGCGCTGGCACTCAGCGCGGGGTCGGCCGGATTGCTGGCAAAGATGTCCGCGTTCGGCCACGCCAGCATTCTGACCTTATCCGCGCTAGCGTTTGTGGCAGTCGTAGTGTGCATGAAATCCTATGGAAAGCAGAAGCCGCCGCTGGTCTGGGTAGCACTCAGTTTTTCCATATTCGGTGTCGGCGCAGTGTGGCTTTTCAGTTTGAAGGAGCATTGGATTCCGATGGAAGTGCTGTCATACCTCAGCTTGGCCGCGACGACCATCCTGAGTCTGGTGGCAGTAAATTCGCTCGCCAAAAGCTATTCAAAAATGCGCCGGATCACGACGGTTTGGAGGGTTGAAAACGCAGTAGCTCTGGTCGTCTTGATTATTCTTTCCTGCTTATGGAAATCACCGGCGGTCGTGGATTCAACGCCTTGGTTCTCCTGGCTTATCCTATTGAGAACGATTGAAATCGTTTATTACGGATTAACTCTGGTGTGGGGCGTTCTATACGCCATGATCTGGATCGTGGAGCTTGCCGGATGGAGATTTTTGCGAAACAGACACGATCGGCTCGCCCGTGCACGGCGCACCGCACGGCTGACTCTCGCGTTGCCGGCGTTCTTTTATATTCTGCTGAGTATCGTCCTTTGGACAGGCATCGTTGCAGCTTTGTCACCGTTAATACCAACCGTCGCCGGAGATCAATATGTTGCGGATTCCCCGCTTCAGTACCGGCCAGTTTTTAAGGCGGAACCGATTCCCGCTTCCGCCTTGGGCGGGAAGCTGGTCGTCGAATCCGCCGTCCTTCCCGGTACACAGGTACCTTTCGCAATCCTCGCGTTGCTAATCCTCGTTTGCGGGCTGACGCCGATGGTTCTTGCTGAGGTGAGTCCACCTGAAAATGAGGGCCGAAATCGGAGTGCTTCCGAAGCTATGGGGCGGTGGTTGAGCCATTCAAACCGGTCATCAATCTGGTCCGCACGGCTAATGTACGGTCTGTTCATGGCCAGTTTTCCAATCGCGATTGTCCTCTTGACGACGACTTGGTTTAATGGGCCACTCGAAAAGGTGATCGGCCCACTGATTGTCGGACTGGGTGAGGCGGTCGCCGGAGGTGCGATTGGCGTCTTTGCCCTGAGTCGCACGTTCCGGGCACTCGCCGGTCTGCTGGCGCCACTGGATGCCCTGCTTGACGTAGATAACTACATGCACGAGCATCCACGGGAGACGAATCCTACGGCGCGAATCTTCGGGCGGTATCTTTCAATATTGCGTTGCGTCAAAGACGGCGGCTATGACGGCATTGTCATCGTGTCCCACAGCCAAGGCACGGTCATCACTGCGGATCTGCTGCGTTTTTGTCAGCGTTTTCCCAATTTGCTCGGGACGACGCTGCCTCCCACCTTCTTGTTTACGATGGGATGTCCACTTCGCAATTTGTACGGAACGTTCTTTCCGCATCTTTACAAATGGGCTTTTGAACAACCACTCCCAGCGACCCTAGGTATCAAGGAATGGGTGAACGCCTATCGAAGCGGTGATTATGTCGGCCGGTATCTGTGGCGAGACCAGGACAAAGACGATATTTTCCTCAGCCGCTACCGAAGTGATGGAGAGAGCCACCTGTGGGATCTGACAACAGAGTTCGATCCAAAGGATCACCCGGTTGGGACTGGATTTCCGGCGACGCGAGAGATCTGCATCGGCGCAGGCGCGCACACGCATTACTGGGACGAGACCGCCCCGGAAATCGCGTTCGAATTGGATCGGCTCATCCAATTGGCGGCATGCGATCCAAAAGTGGCCGCGGAAATGCCTATTCCGACGAAGCCGATAGCCATTCCGATTTGATGGCGATAGTCATTCCGGGCTGATGGCGATAGCCATCGGAGCGAAGCGACGCTGGTCTTAATTATCATCGGAAATTTATCGGCATGGCGTCAATAAATCTATTCTTAAGCCAGGGAGGGGGTGCAGGGCGAGGGGGCGGTGTTTGAGCTCCCTTGCCTTGCTCAGCCCGTATGAACCCGGCTTGACAGGAACGCTCATTAGTCCTCCTTCCCGTTCTGTTTGCGAAGCTCTTTCCGCATCGATTCCCCGGTCAGATCGAACCGGTGGGCATTATGCACGAGCCGGTCCAGAATCGAATCGGCCACCGTCGGATCGCCAATTTACGCGTGCCATTTGTTCACCGGCAATTGGGTCGTCAGCACCGTGGAGCGCACCTGATACCGCCGGTCGCAGATCTCCAAACAATCCCTCCGCTCTGCCTCCGTCATCGGCGTCATCGCCCAGTCGTCGATCACCAGCACGTCTACTGTGCTCAATTGAGAAAGCAGCTTGCGTTGACTGCCATCGACCCTCGCCGTCGCCAGATCCCGCGACAGATCGACCGATTTATAGAACAACGCGGTGTAGCCGTCCCGGCATGCCTTATGCGCGAAGGCCCGGCCCAGCCAGGTCTTCCCGATCCCCGTCGGCCCCATCAAAAACACGTTCTGATGTTCCCGCACCCACGCCGACTCCTGCGTCAGCGATCGTACCAGTGGGCGGTCCAGCCCGCGCGGAGCGCGGAAATCTATGTCTTCCACACAGCAAGGCCCCTTCAGCCGCCCGCTGCGCAACCGGCGGTCTAACGCCCGGTTTTCCCGCCAATACCATTGGCGGTCGATCAGCATTCCGAATCGTTCCTCAAAACTCAGTTGTTGATAGTCGGCCTTCTCCTGTTGCTCGCGGAAGGCTTCGGCCATGCCGCGCAGGCG
>CAMDKT010000119.1 GCA_945900935.1 Candidatus Sulfopaludibacter sp. SbA3
CTTCAAAATGTTCAGCGCAAAATCGGAAAATCTTTGAATCTCGCGGGCAAAGAGACTTTCCGGCTCCTTGCCTCCTCCCGTCAGCCCCGCTTGCTCGACTTAAAGTGCCCGTAAGCACCATGCGCGAAATGGAAAAGTATGTGGCATTAGGCACAAGGCGTCCCCGCGACCGACATTGGGACTGGTTCTCCCTCCACAAGTGTCTCCGCCATTATTGCCGATGCCACGAACCTGGCGTCATTGGGCGCTGCCGGGTTTACGGGCTTCTATTTGCGCGGTCCTGGTTTCGGCGGCGCGGGCCGGATCAGAGTCGCGGTCAATCTCTCCTGCGTCACCACCGCCGACAATCTGGTGACCTCCATTAACACCGCCATCACCTCTGCCGGAGCCGTCGTCAGCCCGGAGGCGACCGCTTTCAAGAACGCCAATCTGAGCGCTTCGCTCGTTACTGTCGGCGATGGAAAGAAGTCGCTTGCCTTCAGCTCTAGTTCGACGTCGTTCCAGGTCGCAGCCGGCGACCGAATGGCCAGCACGCTGTTGGGTAACGTGACCTCTTCGTCCAATCCCGCCGGCAAGACGCTGATTAACACTGTTACTGGAGGCGCGGCGTCAGCGGCGCCGACACGGTCACGGCCCGGTTTCAAGGTTCCGGCCTCGGGGCTCCTGTCGATATCGCGGTCACCGTCGCTGCCGCGACGACCATCGACCAGGCGCTGGCCGATCTCACATCCCAGATCGCGACCAATAGCAATCTGCAAGCCGCTGGTATCACCGCCACCACCGCCGCGCCCGGCTCGGGTCTCATTTTCACGGGCAGCCGCGGGGAGCGTTTTGAAGTCCTCGCCTCCGGCGATCTGAACAACCGGCTTGGCCTTGGGAGCTATCGAAGGCTCAGTGGCGCTTCGGGTGCATTCGACTACTCCACGATTACGGCGGCCTCCGGCACCCACGCCGCCGCCTCTGAGACGCTGGAATTCTCCATTGGCGGCGGCCCCAAAGTGGCCATCGCCGTGACGCCACTCTCTCCGCCGCCGGACTTGTCGCCACCGACGACGCGACAAACCTGATCATCACCAGTTCCAACGGCAGCAAGTTCCGCATCAACTCGCTCGGCACCACCAATGTCTTCGGCTTTAACTCCGCCGTCGCCACCGGAGTCGCCGATGTCGCCGAACCACAAGCGGGCGACACCGAAAGCAACTCCTTCAGTTCGGGCGGCGTACAACAATCGGCCCTGCGCTCCTTTCTCGGTATTCGGAATGGCGGCGACGATCAAACACCGCCAACGATTCCTCCGGTCTCGAACACTCCGTCGCGATCGTCCTCAAGAACGACTCGGCTTTGCGAAACGCCCGTACGGTCGATGAAGCCATCGTCGCCGTCAAGGACAAGGCCAGCGCCGCCGTGGCCGAAGGCATCCGCTTTCTTTCCACTCTCAAAGGCTTTAACGTCGCCGTCGGCACTAATGAGTCCGGTACCGGACTCGGCAGCCAGGAAGGCGCTGAGCTCGCCGTTACCGCCCTCGCCGAAGCCGTCGTCCAACTCGGCGACGCCCATGCCGTCGTCGGTCGCGGACAAAATCAGTTTTCCTTCGCTGTCAACCTCGCATCCAGTCAGTTGCCCAATATCGCGGCCGCAGAATCTCGCATTCGCGATGCTGCCCTCGCCGAGGAAGCCGCCAACCTCACAAAAGCGCAGATCATGCTTCAAGCCGGAATCTCTGCCCTCGCGCAGGCCAACTCCGCCCCGCAGCAAGTGCTCTCGCTTCTCCAGAGATAATTCCGATTCGGTGATGATCGCGCCATCAAACAACTTTTTTCAACCTATCCCTCTCGGCCCGGGACTTCCGCCCCGAGGCAACCCGCCTCACTCCTCCAGGGCTAATTCCATCCTGGTCGAAAATTCCCTATCACCCTATTTTTCTTACCCTACCCCTCTCTTCTTCTCCATTTCCCCCGATATGGATATTGAACGACCACCGGGTGCCACTAGCCACGAAAAGATTTCAAGGCGGCACTCCGGGAACTCCGTTTCAAGGAGAGAAACATGTCTTTTCGCGTTAACACCAACGTCGCCTCGCTGCAGTCTCGCGAGTATTTGCGGCAGACATCGGAATCACAGGGCAAGACGATCGGACGCGTAACGTCCGGTCTTCGTATCTTGTCCAGCGGCGATGACGCTGCCGGCCTTTCGGTCGCCAACACGCTTCGAAGCGACCAGGCGGTTCTTTCGCAAGGTGTTCGGAACGCCAACGATGGTTTGAGCACTTTGCAAACCCTTGATGGCGGCATCAATAACATCGGCAAACTGCTGGACCGGGCCCGCACGCTGGCCACCCAATCGTCCTCTAGCACATTCTCCGGCAGCCGCACCGTGCTGAACAACGAGTTCCAGAGCGTCGTTTCGGAAATTGACCGCCAGGCGCAGGCCATCGGCCTCAACGTCGGCGGTACTTTCGCGAAATCGCTGTCCGTTTTCATCGGCGGCGGCCGCACTTCGGGTAGCGTTACTTCCACAACCAACGGTTCGGTTGGCGTCAACCTCTCCACCTCTACCGTCGATTCCCGCAGCTTGGGCCTTCAGGGCGTTCAGGCGCAGGGTGTCGCCGCCATTGATATCGGCACCGGTTCGGCCAGCACCAGCGTTGCCGCCATCGTCGCCGATGCCACCAACGTTGCGTCTCTGGCCACCGCGGGTTCCACCGACCTCTATTTCCGCGGCCCCGGCTTCGGCGACAGCGAACGGGTGAAGGTTTCCGTGAACCTTTCCGGCATCACCGACACTGATACTCTCGTCACCGGAATCAACGCTGCCATCGATACCGCAGGCAACGCTGCTTCCGCGCAAGCGACCGCTTTCAAAAACGCCGGTGTCAAAGCCGTCGTGGTCACCTCCTCCACCGGTGCAAAGTCGATCGGCTTTACCGCTTCCTCCACCGCTTTCCAGGTCGCGGCCGGTGATCGCCTATCCAACGCTCTCATTGGCAATGTCACTTCAACCTCCAACCCGGCTGGCCTCACCCTCACGAATACCGTGACAGGCGGTTCTAACGCGGCCGCGACCACCACGGCCTTCGGTGCCACCAACGCCGGAACCGTGATCGTTCGCTTCCAGGGCGCGGGCCTCACCAGCCCGGTCGACATTTCGTTGACCGTCGCCACCGCCGGAACCGTCGATACGGCGATTGCCAGCCTCAGCTCGCAGGTTGCGGCCAACAGCTCCTTACAGGCTGCCGGAATCACGCTCACCACCGCGGCCGCCGGTTCGGCGCTCGTGTTCACCAGCAATCGCGGCGAACGATTCGAGGTATTGTCTTCTGGCGACGGAAAGAACCAGCTTGGGTTGGGCAGTTATCGCAGCTCCGGCATCGCCTCCGGCACATTCGACTACACTGCCGTGACCGGTGCCGCGGGCGTCTTCACTGCCGTCGCCGAAACGATCGAAATCTCCGTCGGCGGCGGGGCCAAGCAGGCACTCACCTTTACCCCGACCGCGGCCGGGATCACGGCCGCCACTGTCGGCCTTAACAACGCGATCGCCGGGAACGCCACACTGGCCGCCGCCGGTCTCGTCGCAACCAACGACGGCACCAACATCACGCTGACCAGCGCCAATAGTTCAAAGTTCCGCATCAACACCATTGGCGCCACCAACGTTCTCGGCTTCGTCGGCAACACCACCAACGTCGGCGTCGCCGACGTTGCGGAAACGCAGGCGGGCGACACAACCATCAACTCGTTTGTCGCCGCGGGTTCTCAACAGACCAGCCTTCTGAGTTTCACCGCCATCCGCGGCGGCGGCGACGATCAGACGGTTACGGTCCTTGCAAATGACGCCAATGGTGCGGAACATTCCCTTGCCGTCGTCCTCAGGAACGATGGCACCACCAGAAACGCCGGAACCGTTGACGAGGCCATCGACGCCATCAACACGGCGCTCCAGCAGTCCAACGACACGACCCTCCAAAAAATCATCGCCATCAAGGACAAAGCCAATGGGGTCGGCGCTGAAGGTCTTCGCTTAGCCAGCACTCTGAGCAGCTTCCGCGTCGCCATCGGCACCAACGAAGGCGGCACCGGCATCGGCAGCCAAGGCACCGTCGTCGTCGCCGCCACCGTCGGCACCGGCGCCACCTCCGACATCACTACCCAGAGCGGTGCCGAAACCGCTGTCAACACTCTCGCCACTGCCGTCAGCACCCTTAGCAACGCCCAAGCCGTTGTCGGTCGCGGTCAGAACCAGTTCAACTTCGCCGTTAACCTGGCTACGTCCCAACTCACCAATCTCGCGGCCGCCGAATCCCGGATCCGCGACGCCGATCTGGCTGAAGAAGCGGCTTCGCTTACAAAGGCTCAGATCTTACTCCAGGCCGGTATCTCTGCTCTCGCCCAGGCTAACTCGGCACCGCAGCAGGTTCTTGCCCTCCTCAGAGGTTAATCCAACGTAACCTTCGTCCACGCTCTGGGCCGCCGGTCTCCGGCGGCCCAGATTTTTCCTGCCAAACTAGCCCTATAGTTTCGCCGTTTTTTCGCCGATTTAATGAGCAGATGAAGGTGCAAAAGCAGCAATTTAAGCGCGCCAAAGCGCTACACAAGGGCAATCGATTGGTCGAAGCGGAAGCAATTTACCTCCGACTGCTGGATCAGAACCCCGCCGACGTCGAATGTCTCCAACTCCTCGGGCTTATTCACGCCGATACTGATCGCGTCGATACCAGCCTCCAGTTGTTACGCCTCGCCATCGGGATTGCGGGCCCTAAACCTTGGCTGTGCCGTAACTTAGGGATAATACTCGAACGAAACGGGGACCTCGCGGCTGCCGCCGCCTGTTACCGTCAAGCCCTGGAGGAAGCTCCTAAAGATCATGAACTGTGGGCCGCCCTCGCCAACACTCTCACTTCACTCGAACGCTGGTCAGATGCCATCTCCGCGTGGACAAGAGCTTTAGAATCCGCATCTTCTATCGAATACCGGCTGCGCCTGGCAAACACACTCGCCCTGACCGGAGACCGGGCGAACGCCGTTGCCCAATATGACATCATCCTAGGGCAGGACCCGTCGCACATCGAAGCCACGTTCCACCGTGCGGTCGCGTATATGCAGGAAAATGAAGCACATACGGCGATCGAAGGTTTTCGCCGGACCTTGAAACTCGAGCCTCTCCACGCTCGGGCAGCCAACAATTTGGGAATACTCTATCAGTTGGATCGGGACTATCCCAACGCAACCAAAAGCTACCAACTTGCGATTCGATCAGATCGGACATTCCATCCCGCCCTTTACAACCTGGGGACGGCCTGGCTCGAGGCCTCGCACCCCCAAAACGCCATCGGCATCTTCCGTAAAGTGTTGAGACTAAATCCGAAACATACCGCCGCGTGGACTAATCTCGGAAACGCCTGGCTCGCTCGCAACCAGACGTCGACTGCCATCGATTGCTATGAAAAAGCCCACTCCATCACACCGGAAGATGCGGCACCGGAATGGAATCTCGGGATCGTGAGACTTCTAACCGGCGATTTTCGCCGGGGATGGGAAGGCTACGAACGCCGATACGACGTAAAAGGGGCCTCTCAACGGCGCCCTTTCGCAACGCCCCTGTGGCGAGGGGAGCCGTTGGCCGGAAAAAGCCTCCTTTTGCACGCCGAGCAGGGTTTGGGCGATACCCTGCAGTTCATTCGTTACGCCTCGCTGTTCCAGGAGCAAGGCGCTCGAATCATTGTGGAATGCCAGCCAGAGCTACTCCCGCTGCTAGTTGGATCGAACGGCGTCTCGGAGTGGATTGCCGCGCCGAAGCGTGCGGCCGGCGCGACGGCTGTCGTACCGGTCGATCATCTACCTGAAACTGACTACCAACTGCCCATGATGAGCGCACCCTGGCGGGCAGCCACAGTTTCAGACGCCATTCCCTTCCCGGAAGGGTATCTTCGAGCACCCGGCGCGGCTTCCGATCGCTGGCGCAAATGGCTGGTAACACAGGGAAAGTGCCTGCGCGTGGGGATTTGCTGGGCGGGCAATCCGAATCACAAAAACGACCGGAACCGGAGCATACCGCCGGAATTCCTTGCCGTATTGGGCGAGGTTTCGAACGTGGAATGGGTCAATTTACAAAAGGGCCAGCCGATTGCGCCTTCGCTTGCCATGCGAAATGCCGCGCGCGAACTGAACGACTTCGCCGATACGGCGGGCCTGATTGAAAATCTCGATCTGGTAATTAGCGTCGATACTTCGGTGGCCCATCTGGCTGGCGCGCTGGGCAAACCGGTGTGGGTGCTCCTGCCGTTTGCTCCCGACTGGCGATGGCTGCTGGAGCGATCAGATTCTCCGTGGTACTCGGGCGCGCGGCTATTCCGCCAGCCAGAGGCCGGAAAATGGCGCGAAGTACTACGGGAAGTAGTCCACGCATTGGAGGAAATGGCGCGATACTGGGATGTTGAGCAAAACCCAGATCCAAATGAACGACTTTCGGCGTCAATGGGAGGACGTTCGGGAAGATGCGCTTCGCGTTTTTGAATCGGTGGGGCGGAGCGGCTGGTACATTTTGGGCGAAAGGGTCCGCCGGTTTGAGACGAATCTGAGTGCTTTCTGGGGTTTGGGGGAAACGGTTGGAGTCGCCAGCGGGCTGGACGCCATCGAGATCGCCCTGCGCGCCGCCGGTATGCGGCCCGGCGACCGCGTGCTGACAACGCCGCTTTCGGCATTCGCGACGTCGCTGGCGATTGTCCGGTCTGGGGGTATTCCGGTATTTTGCGATACGACAGAAATCGGACTGATTGATCTCGATGAGGCTCGCGCAGCGTTGCGGGCAATGCCTGGAATCCGGTTTTTCGTTCCTGTCCATTTGTACGGATTCCCGCTCGACGCGATCGCGCTCCGCGGGTTGATCGACGAGTTCAATCTCATCTGTGTGGAAGATTGCGCCCAGTCAATCGGGGCGGCGGATGGCGGGCAGGCTACCGGACTGACCGGCTTGGCGGCAGCGACGAGTTTTTATCCGACGAAAAATCTCGGCGCCATGGGAGATGGAGGCGCTGTGTTAACGGCGGACGCCGGATTGGCTGAGAAGATGCGAAGCCTTCGGGATTACGGACAAACAGCCAAGTACCGGCATTCGGAAATCGGGTGGAACAGCAGGCTCGATGAACTACACGCGGCGCTACTGGACGAAGTCTTCCTGCCGCGACTGACCGGTTGGAACGAACGTCGGCGCGAGATTGCGGCCCGTTATGTAGAACGATGGAGTTCGACGCGCGTTCGGCCGTTGGCGGTCGAGCCTTGGGGTTCGGGCGAATGGCGGCCCAGTTGGCATCTTTTCCCGGCCATTGTCCCGGCCGGGGATAAGTTGTCCCTGCTGCAGTGGTTGCACGGGAAAGGGATTTCCGCCGGGGAGCACTATCCGATTCTCATCCCCGATCAAGCGGGAATGCAGGGCGCGAATTCGGTAAGTTTTGGCAGTCTGAATCAAGCGCGTTCTCTGGCGGCGGGAGAAGTAAGCTTGCCGATTCATCCGTACATGAGCGACGCCGACGTCGATCATGTCATCGCCGCGGTCGACGCTTGGCCCCAGCGGTAATGCCAATGCAGGCCAACGCGAGCCGGAGGAAACCCAGCAGGTCAACTTGCGGCAACTTTGCCGATTTCTTTGCAACCGCGCCGCGGCACACCCAAACGGGTAACGGCTGGAAATCCACGGCGACCGCGCCAACATTGCGGCTGGCGGAGCATTGGACGGTTGAAGCTCAATCCGGCATCTGGAACTCATAGAGCCGGCCAAGTCGTTGATCGGGATCCGAGTTTCAACTGCCGCGCACTTCGCCACCTTGCTGATATCCGCTTTCGCGTCAAATACTTGTGGGCCAGGCGGATACGGCGACGGGACGGAGGCAACGGCCGGATCTAGCGGGAGTTTCCTAGGAGTACGCCAAGAAAGCTGGGATGTGCTGCATCTCCAATCAGATAGCGTGGCCCCTCTGTATATGCCGCGGCATTAACGGAACGCGGGCACCGCGTCAAGAACCTGAGGCAGACTCTTCCGTTCCTGGTCGATCTCTTTAACCTGCCAACGCACGCGCGGCCTCTCCTTTTTTGCCGGTCATATCGAGCAACCGGCGGGAACTGCCTTCGCAAGCAGCTTTCTGTGTGACCCCTCGGCGCTACTTCCACATCCATCACCATCCGCAGGTTCGCTATGAAGTAGCTGTGAACCTGAAAACGGCGGTTCATCGCTGTCATCCGCGGCCGACGGCAATGTCCACGCGGCGGTGAAAACATTGCGGTTTGCCTGGATCGGCGGGGGCGAACTGCCGGATTTAGGTTCAAGCAGGCCCTTCGGGTCATTGGCGCGTATGCGTATCACTTCTGGATGGCGGCCATGACGCCACTACGGCGCGTGAGCGGCAACCAGTACCAGCCCCGCAAATCGGATACCTACGGCGACGCCGGTCGCCTACCATCGCCACATCCAACTCGGTCTCATCGCCCAGGGACTGCTTCAGATCCTCTCCGCGACGAAACCCTCGTTGGCCGGGCAGTTTTTCGGCTCCTGGATCGGGACCGTTCGGCCAGGGCTGGCCCCCTCCGAACAGGTCGTCGCCATCGCCCTCCGCAATACCCTCAATCCTCGTGAAATTCATCCGAGATAGGCTTGATCTGTCCAGAACCGAAGGAACTAGCTTGGCAGCATGAGGCGAAAACCGGCATATTTTTGTAATGAATCCGGCGGATTGGCGATTGGTCCTAAATCGCCATCCACTCGCGGCATGTCCGATTGACTGCCGACAGGTCCATTGTTCCGTTGGGAATAGGGATGTCCGGGGGCGCGATGACTAACATCTCGTCCATCCCCTCGGCGAGGAACAAGTACGCCGTGTTACTCCGATACTCCACATACTTCCCCGCCTCCTGCCAGATGTACTGGTAGAAGACTTCCAAATCAACGTAAGAACCCAGCATATCGGCCTGGGTCGGAATGGGGGTCGCCTGATCCTGATCGGCGAAAATCAGTAAGCTGCTGAAGGCCTTCACCTTATTTCGGATTCCGAATCCGGCTATCAGGAACGACGGCTTGGCGCGGCGGATGGCCTGGACGCCGGCCCACTCGACAAATGTGTTGTTCACTAACAATGTTCCGTTCCCGGCGAGCAAAGTCGCCCGGACAAACTCCCCCATCACCGGATCGCTCGCCCACTCGCCGGCCTTCGGGGACAGGGTCCGCAGTTTTTCGCCCAACTGCCTCGGCCCCCGAACCTCGCCCTTCTCCGCAATCTTTTGCACCTCCTCCATCAGCCGCATCCGGTAGACGCGCAGCTTATCGTAGCTCAGCCGGGTGGCGGCGTTCGAACAGGCCGCCAACGCCGCTCCCGTCTCGACGACCCACGCCGAATGAGCCCCGCGCGCACGGACGCAAAGGTCGGGGAGGCTCTCCCCTGGCGGCCCCAACAATAATGCCGGGGTCGTGGAAATATCCTCAGGAGGCTTCAAGGGAACGCGTCGGCCCTTCAGTCGCGTCCACATCCTGTCCGGCCCGACGGGCAGGTCGGCTGGACTCATCACCATTACAATCCGAGGCTGCCCCTTCACCGCGGCGTCGAGGGCCGGATTGACCACATCGAAAATCGCGGTGATGATCCGGCGCCACTCGGGATACAGCGCGTTCCGGTTCAAGAAGTCGACTTGCTCCAAAGTAAACCGCCCGCGCGGCCAAGTCTTATCGCTCACGCCCATTCGCGGTTCCAGTTCCAAGAGCGGCGCGAACAACCGGCCCGGAGCCTTTTCCAAATACGCGCCCAGCCGTTCAAAGTAATTATGCTCCGCTGGAAACAGCGTCTCCCACGTTCGCAACTGTTCATTGAAGTAAGCGGCGAAGGTCACTGGCACATGGGCAAAATCAAATCGCGGCGGAGGCATATGGAGTTAGACCAATATCTCCTTTGCCGGCGTCCCGGCCATCCCCTCGGCTTTGACTCCCAACATTGCCGCGGCGGTTGCGGCAACGTCGATGTGGCGGATGGGCTTATCGGTCATTCCCTTGGCAACGCCGGCTCCCAATGCGAGTAACCAGGTATTCCGGCAGGACGGATCTCCGCTGCGATGGTTCAAGAAGCCATTGGCGGTGTTCACGTCGCCATCCCGGCCCAGTTCCGGGAGGATCAGAATCGTCGTTTGGTCCTTGTACTTTGGGTTCTCCCGGACTTCGTCCCACAACATACCGGTGAGCCGGTCGGTCTTGGTGATTGCCTGCAAATATAACGAATAGGCGCCCCAATGGGCCACGTCCATATCCCAAAAATTTACAAGCAACAGGCGCGGCGCGAATTCCCGCATAACCTCCCTGGTGATGAAAAACGTTAGCTCATCGCCCGAAGTGGGTGCCTCCGGTCCATTGATAAACTCGCCCATGGCTGGGGTCAGTGTGGCTCTGACGTGTTTGTCCATCTGTCGGCCGCCCTTGAAAATGGTCCAGCCGACTCCCTCGTAGCCTTCCTGTAGAATCGATTCCAACCGTCGCTGGACGGCGTCGCGGTCCGACAAGTCAGCATTGGCGGGTTTCTTCACGATGTCGTTGATCGCCTCCAACAAGAGTTGTTTGGGCAAGACGACATTCGCCCCGAACGGAAGTCCGAAGTCCCGGACGCCACTGGCACCCATGGAAGCAAAGCTTTTATTCGTGGCGATGACCCAGGCATCCAACGGTCCGGCCTTCAGCCCCTTCCGGTACTGTTCAAACAGCGTCGCCGACGCCGGCGGCTCAAACCCGAAATCATCGACGCGCTGCCAGTTCCCGGTGACAATACTGGCGGTGGAATTGAAATGCGACAGCACGCCATCGTTCATGCAGTTCCGATAAAAAAACCCGGAATCGCGCAGCCCGGCGAGCCGCGGAATATTCCGCAAGCCATCGGGCGAGAACGTCTCCGAGGACCGAACGCCGCCGCCAAAAGTGACGATAATCACTTTTCGCCCCGAAGCGGTCGCGGCGGCCGCCTGCTCCCAAAAAGCCAGCAGCGAGGGCGGCAGAATCCGCTGCGCAATCGCCAATCCCGCCAGCTTCAGGAACGATCGTGTTTGCATGGCCTAATAGTCCAGGATCTCACCGCCGGAGATTTTGCGCTTGGATTTCCCGCCGAGGTCCAGAGGGGTGTCATAGCCGGGGAGAATCCGGCCGTCGGGCGAATAATAGGGCCCGATATCGCAAGCCATGCTGCCCTTCCCCTCAGTGACAAAGGTGAGCGAAGTAATGAGTTTCGCCGACTTGTATCCATATCGCGAAGGATCCAGCAAACGCAGCGGCGCGCCATGTTTATCCGGCAGCGGCTTCCCTGCCAAATCCAGTACAAACATCACGTGTGGCTGGAGTAAATCCGCGATCGTGAAGTACTCATACCATTTGTCGGCGCAATCCACTCGCACTGCTTTTGCATTCGAAAGAGGCTTCGCCATGTCGAGCAAATGCTGAAACCGGAATCCGCTCCAATTGGCCCTTCCAGACCAGCACTGCACACACTTCATGCGGGAACTTTGGGTTTCTTGCGGCAGCGCGCGCAGTAGCGGCAAGGCTAGCCCCTGGGGCTTTTCGACCAGGCCTTTCAGTTGCAGGCGCCAAGTCCAATGCCGCTTACTTTGTGTAGCAGAGCGGTATTTTGCTGAAGTTCAAATTATCTGCTGGACATTTTCGCCGCCGCTGGGTATAGTTTGTTGGATGGGTCCACCAGAACAATTAGTGTAAGCCTTGAGAAGATCGGTCTCGACGCGCT
>CAMDKT010000120.1 GCA_945900935.1 Candidatus Sulfopaludibacter sp. SbA3
TGAGTTTGCCGGCGCTGTCCGCGCTGATTCGGTACTGCCACAGATAGCCGCCGCTGGGGCCAGTCTTGCGGCTGACGATGGCGAAGATCGCCTTGTCCGACCGGCGGGTATAGAGGGCAACGCCCATCGGCTGATCGAAGACCGGCAACGCGGCGAGGTCCTTCAGGCCAACGCTGGGGACGATTTCGAAGACGCGGAGCTGATTCTTGTTTCGCTCCGTAACGACGGCGACATCGACTTTGCGGTTGCCGATCCGCAGGCCGTAGGCAACGTCGATGTTATTCGGCCGATCCATATTCGGGACGCGCTGGAGGCGTGTCCCGTCCAAGCGGTAGACGGCGATGGCGCCATCGGGGGCGGCCATCTTGACGGTACCGAAGAGGAGGCTTTCAGCGGGGTTTTTCTTGTTGACCCAGAAGGCGGGGTCGTCGGTTTGATGGGGCTCCGAGGGCGTCTCGCGCAGCGCCTGGACATCGGCCTGCGCGAGCAAACCCGCAGTGAGGAGAAGCGGCAGCATTAGAAGTGCAGCCGTAACATGAACTGGAGCTGCCGGGAGGTGCCGGTGCCGGTGGCGCCATCGTTGACTGTCGTCACGATGGTCCCGAATGTCGAGCTATTACGGGCGTTGACGGGGTTGCCGTACTGGGCGCGGTTGAAGAGGTTGAACATCTCGGTGCGGAAGTCGAGGCGGACGGACTCGGTGACGCGGAAATTCTTGGAGATACCGGCGTCGGCCTGGAACAGGCCGGGTCCGCGGTAGGCGTTGCGGCCGGAATTGCCATAAGTGTTGTTGGCGGGCAGGGCGAAGGCGGCGGGGTTGAGCCAGAGGGCGGGTCCTTTGTTGGCGGCGTAGACGTCGCCGCCAATGTAATCGGCCCGCTGACTCTGCGTTTGTCCGGAGGGGACGGTGGCCGCGGCGCGGGCGATGCTGACCGAGAAAGGCGCGCCGGTGCGGGCGGTGAAGATGCCGCTCAAGTCCCAGCCGCCGTACCACTGATTGCGGGCGAAGGGAAGCTGGTAGACCGTGTTGGAGGTAAAGGTGTGACGGATGTCGTAATCGGCATCACCGCGGTCACAGGCGCGGCAGACAATGTTTTGAATCTGGCCGCCTTCGCCGGAACCGGCATTGTCACTGATGGCATGGCCCCACATGTATTGCGCCTGGAAAAGGAAGCCTTTGGAAAACGACCGCGTGAGGGACGACTGCAGGCCATTGAAATACGTATTGCCGTCGAAGCGTTTTTCGTCGACTTGGCCGAAGGCGGTGAGAGGGCGCCGGCGGGTGACGGGATCAAGCGTGTTGACGTAGGTGCGGGTGAGCTGATTGCGGCCAACATTGCCGACGTAAGCGGCCTGGGCTACCATGCCGCCGGGCAACTGGTGCTGGACCGAGAGCGTCCACATGTGGGACTCCGGTTCCTTGCGGTCCCGCTGCAGACTGCGCGGCGACTGGCCCTGTGAGCGGAGCTGAGCCAGAAACGGGGCCGGGGGATAGCTGAGGGTGGGCGCGTCAGCGGCGGAGAGCGAGAGGTTTTCCGGGAGGCTGTCGATGGCGGCGGTGACGTCGTCATTCTGACCGGGTCCGATATAACGGCCGTAGCCGGTGCGAAAGACCGTCTTCCCGCCGAGCATTTTCGGCGTCCAGGCGAGGGAGACGCGGGGCGTCACGTTGTCGTTATCGGGGAAGAACCATGGTGTGCCCGCGGGGCAGTAGCCCTGGCAGCGAACGGCGTCAAAGACACGGCCGCGACCGTAAACGTCCTTGGAAACGGTGTAGTGTTCGTAGCGAAGTCCAAGGTTCAATGTAAGTTCGGGACTGAAGCGGATTTCGTCCTGGAAATAGACGGAGGAGAAAGTTCGGCGGACACCGACGGTATCGAGGCGGCTGCCAATGGAAACGCTGTTGAGTGAGTTGCGGAGAAACGCGTCGAGACTGGCGAAGGCGACGCTGGTGGCGGGGCCGTTGCCAACGTTTAACTGAATGCGGCGGATCTCGCCGCCGATTTTAATCGTGTGTCGGCCCCGAATCCAGGAGAGGTTGTCGACGATGGAGTACGCGTTGGGTTTTTCGATAATATAGCTCGTCGGTTGCGTCGATGTGAAGCCGGGAATGGCGACGCCTTCGGGGATGCGGCCGACGTCGTTGCGGGTCAGCGCGGAACGGTTAAAGCCCAGCTTGACTTCGTTGACCATCGCGGAGGTCCAGACCTGCTGCCACTGGGCGGTGATGTTGGTGGGGCGGATGCTGGAATCGCGGGTTTCCAGGAGCCCGTTGCGAATCTGGCTGATGAGTCCGTCGGTCATGGCGAAGCGGAAGAAGAGGCTGTGCTTGTCGTTGATGCGATGATCGACGCGCGCCATGCCGCTATGTTCGTTGCGCTTTTCGGGAGTTTCGGCGATCAGGCGATCCACGTTGGCATTGGCGCTGGGGACGGTGCCGGCGGGATAGAGATTGACGAGGCTTTGGAGCGCCGCCGGGGTACGCTGGCGGAAGGCGGCGCTGGGAACCAGACCGTCGGCGCGAGAGATCGTTAAACGCTGGAACAGGCTTTCCCAGTTGGCGAAGAAGAACGTCTTGTCTTTGGCGATGGGGCCGCCGAGGTTACCGCCGAACTGATTGAGACGGAAAGGGGGCGGGTTGGCGCCGTCGAAGGGGCGCCGGGCGTCGAGAGAGGAGTTGCGGAAGAATTCGTAGGCGGATCCGTGAAATTGATTGGTGCCGGTTTTGGAGACCAGGTTGATCTGCGCGCCGCCGCCGGTGCCTCCTTCGGCGGTGAATGGAAGGGAGTTGACACGGAATTCCGCGATGGAATCGGTGGAGATAACGAGGCGGAGGTTGCCCTCCTGGCGGGGGTCCTTGATGCCGGTGGCGTCAACTCCGTCGAAGGTCCAATTGTTGTCATCGCGGGGGCGGCCGAAGAATCGAATGGAGTTCTGATTGCCTTCGCCGATGTTGACGGCGCCGGGGGCGAGCATCATTAGCGCCGCCCAGTGGCGCCCGTTTAGCGGAATGTTCTTAATCTGCTGTTCGCCGATCACTGTACCGATTTCGGCGTTTTTCTGCTCCAGGGGAGTCACATCAGCGGACACTTCCACAGCGGTGGAAACGGCGCCGACGACGAGTTGAGCGTCGAGGGTCCGGGACTGGCCGACAGCCAGGACCACTCTGTCGAACCTGGCGGTATTAAAGCCGGGTTTGGAGATAGAGATCGTGTAGGCCCCGACCGGGAGGCCAGGGAGTTGGTAGGCGCCGGATTGCGAAGTGATGGTATCGCGGCGGAAACCGGTGGCAGCCGATTCGATGGAGACTTTGGCCCCGCCAATGTTGGCGCCGGAGGGGTCGGAGACGGCGCCGCTGAGGGTGGCGCGGTCGACCTGCCCCCAGGAAACGGCGGATGCGCAGAAGGAAAGCAAAAGTAGGCGGACCAAAACTTGACGCATGTCTATTTCCAGGGTAGGCGGCTATGGCTACAGAATTCTGACAATTGAGTTACGATTTCGTGACATAGACCGGCTCGCAGCCTACCAACTTCCAAACCGCTACACTGGAAGCCAAATTCAGCCCCCCGCGCGAGGTCCGCCGGAATCCACGGCACCGTCATCGATCCCTCCGGCCTTCTCCTTCCCGGACCGCGTTGCCGATGGCCGCCTCGGCGAAAGCGCTGGGCGCCAACTCTGGTACGCCATCACCGCCCCTGGTTCCCGACGGCGTCCGTAACGGTGAAATCCGCGGCCTGCGCAACCCCATGCGGGTTATCCAGGTTGCGGCTAAAATATACTTCTAATGCGTTCTCTTTATCTCGTCCTCTTAACCGTTGCCCTGCACGCCCAGGACGCCGAACTCGTTCTTCGCACATCGGTGGGTTACAACACGATGCGGGCTTCCCTGCCCCTTTCGCCGGAGCAAAAGGAGCAGGCGACCACTCTCGGCGCGCAGGCCCAGGCCGCCGCCCGCGAAGGCAAGTTCGGCGAGGCCATTCGCCATTACTACCACGGCACCGCCGTCATGCAGGGTTTGGCCTGGACGCCGGAAACCGAATTCGCCGCCGCGCTACAAGCCAAGGTTGACGACGCCATCGCCAGCCCCGGTCAGAAACTTCTGCTCACGCTTACCCCTTTATTTAAGATCGGCTCCCCCGCCACTGCTGCCGTTAAAGTCGTCCTTCGTCCCACCGTCCTCGGCACCGAGCCAATCCTAATCGCCAAAGAAATCAAAATCAAGAGTGACGAGCTCCCCGCCACAATCTCCGTCCAAGTCCCCGCCGAACTCTTCGGCAACTACGATGTCGTCGCTACGCTCGGGGATGCCGCCATTCCCGCCCTCCGCAAAATCGTTCCCATCCGCGTTGAGAACCTGGAAACCGCCGCCGCCCAGCTAAAGGCCCGCCTGGCCGACGCGGTAAACCCCACCGCCGCCTACGCCCTAACTCTCTATGACAACGCCGAAAGAGGCAAAGCGAATCCCCACCGCTCGGACTTCGTCAAGGCATTCGCCGACGCCAATAAACTCCTCGACGAATCGGCCGGCGGCAAGGACCCCTTCGCGAACAAAACCGGCGATTTGAAAAAAGCGTATCGCTCGAACGTCGACCAGACGCTCCAGCCCTACCGCCTCTTTATCCCAGCAAATTACGACGCCAAGAAGGCAACGCCCGTGGTTATCACGCTCCACGGCATGGGCGGCGATGAGAACTCGATGCTCGACGGCTACGGTGCCACGGGAGCGTTGAAGAAGGAGGCCGAAAAGCACGGTTTCATTCTGGCCAGCCCCAAGGGCCGCGAACCGGCGTCGATGTACCGCGGCACTGGCGAAACAGACGTGCTCGACGTGCTGGCCGAAGTCCAAAGGGACTACAAAGTCGACCCCAAGCGCATCTACATGATGGGGCATTCGATGGGCGGTTACGGCACGTGGAGTATTGCGATGGCGCACCCGGAAAAGTTCGCGGCGTTAGGCCCGATAGCCGGCGGCGGCGACCCCCGCGGCATGGAGAAGATCAAAGCCATCCCCCACTTCGTCGTCCACGGCGACAACGACAAGACGGTGAACGTAGCGCAATCGCGAATCATGGTGGAAGCCGGCAAAAAGCTCGGCATGAAGATCGAGTACATTGAAGTCCCCAACGGCAGCCACGTCGATATCGCTGTGCCCAACTTCGCCCCGATGTTCGAGTTCTTTGCGGGTCAAGCTCGGGATTAGCTCGCAAATCGCCCAATCTCGGTCGATATGCCGGAGAGGAATAGGCGAACATGCGCCCCACTCGTCCGTCACCGCAACTCACGTTTCCCGGCATGTCCGAAGATCCATGGGCTACATCCATCGCCACTCCGCTAGAATGGAGAGGTTTAGCTGTCAATATGAATGGACTCTCCACATTAGAGCTTTGCGCCGGTGCCGGTGGCCAGGCATTGGGATATGAGCAGGCAGGCTTCGATCACGCCGCATTGGTGGAGATAAACAAGCACGCATGCGCGACGCTTCGCCTGAATCGTCCGTCCTGGAACGTAATTGAAGGCGACTTGGCTCAATTTGACGGTCGCCCTTATCGCGGCGTTGACATAATCTCCGGCGGCCTGCCATGCCCTCCGTTCTCCGTCGCGGGAAAACAACTGGGCGCGAACGACGAGCGGAATCTGTTCCCGGAGATGATCCGGCTTGTGGATCAAATTCGCCCGCGCGCCGTGATGATCGAAAACGTCCGCGGCATTCTGTACGCAGTGTTCTCCGATTACCGCCAATTGGTTGCCGCTCAACTCAAGAAGCTTGGATATACAGCCGGTTGGCGGCTAATGAACGCATCGGACTTCGGCGTCCCGCAGCTCCGGCCTAGGGTGGTCTTCGTCGGCCTTCGCAAAGAGTATTCGGAACATTTCGATTGGCCGGAACAGTGCCTGTCCACCCCGAAAACCGTTGGGGAGACGCTCTACGATCTCATGGCGGCAAATGGATGGAAAGGCGCCAAACGCTGGCGCGCCCGCGCGGACGAAATCGCCCCCACCGTTGTCGGCGGTTCCCTCAAGCATGGCGGTCCGGATCTGGGCCCGACGCGAGCCAGGCTCGCCTGGGCCAGCTTGAACGTCGATGGCCTGGGCATCGCCAATGAAGCGCCCGCCGTTGACTTTGTTGGAATGCCGCGGCTGACGGTCCGCATGGTTGCCCGGATACAAGGATTTCCCGATGACTGGCAATTCAGCGGCGCAAAAACGGCTGCCTATCGCCAGGTCGGGAACGCGTTTCCTCCGCCTTTTGCATGCGCCGTGGCAACGAGTCTGAAAAACTGTCTTTCGGTCTCGCGCTTGGTCCGAGTGGCGGTATAGGCAATCCTCAAGGCAGGGAATACTTCCAGGGTGATAAGCTGGGGCGATCAACCCTGAAACGCCCCTCCAAGAAGACGAAGCCCGAATCGCGCGGATTGAATCCGCGATCCTCCTCGCCGCCCGCGGAGCAGAGCGTTTCAACCGCGAAGTCCCTGGGCTTCTGCGCCAGGCGTTCGATGAGGTGATTGACTCAAAACGATCTGGCCGGTTTACGCTTGACGAACTCGAGAAGACGGAACTGACCTACATCGGTACCAAAGTCGAGATATTGCTCCGCAATTATCTGAAGCTTGAACGCGGAGACAAACTGGATCTGAAGATAGACGGCATCGAAGTCGACGTCAAGAATACGGTTCGGTCTCAATGGACGATCCCAATGGAGGCAATGGGCCATCCATGTATTTTGATCCGCGCGCAGGAGCGCCGTGCCCTATGTTGGTTCGGACTGCTTGTGATCAGCGAGCCATATCTGAACAAGGGGAAAAATCGAGATCAGAAGCGCACGATCTCCGAACTCGGCAGACAGCGTATTCACTGGCTGCTCGAAGCAGCACCATATCCTCCGAATTTTTGGGAGCGGATTGGCGCCGAGGGAAAGAATGCGATCACGAGCCCTCGCGGGGGGACCGATCGAATCGCGGCTCTGTTCACGACTGTCCAACAGAAGCCCCTTTCCAGAAACGTCGTGGAGGCGCTTGCGCAACAGAAAGATTACATGAAGCGAATCCGTGGCAATGGAGGAGCCCGTGACATCCTGTCTCCGCTCGGTATCGCAATCCTTTGGGGGAAAAATGACCGCGAGCTAATCGAGGAACTCGGACTCCCGTTTTGTACCAACGATGAGTTCATTTCATTCAAGGCGGTCAAAGACGAAGATATCGCTCTGCTCCGCCGCGCCTGTCGTATCGACTGACGAGGTGTTGGATGACCGACCGCCTATCTCCCGCGCGCCGCTCCGAAAACATGCGGCGCATTCGCTCCCGTAACACCGGGCCAGAGATGGCGGTGCGAAGGCTATTGCACGGCCTCGGCTACCGGAATCTCGATGGCTTCCAGGTTGCGATCGTGGTTGTTTTTGGTCAGGTAGAAGTAGAACGTGCCGGGCAATCGAGTTCGGCGAAGACGCGCTCGAGGGAAAATTCGACAACCTTCTTGGTGAGCGACCAGTCACAGAAAGTGCAGGAGAAGGGGCAGCCGCGGTTGGTCTCGCAGAGCGCCATGTTGAAGCGGTCCCGGTGGCGTGCCGTCGAGCTACGGCGAGTCCGTTGGAGTGAAGTCATTCACGCGGCCCAGCGGAGCGGTGATGTAATCCCTGGCGGCGATGCCCGGAATGTGATGGAAACCGTTGCCAGTGAGATGGGCGCGGACGAGTTCGCGGAAGGTGATCTCGCCCTCACCGAAGGCCAGGATGTCGATGGCGGGATGCTCGTCGAGAAAACGACGGGCCCGTTCCGGACGGCGGGGAACGGAGGGGCCGTCGGCGATGATCAGGCAACCCGGATTGGCAACTCTGGCGGCCGCGGCGACGGCTAAGGAATAGGCCGCGTTCCACGGGTAGAGCGAAAGACCGAGGATATCCGGGCGGCCAATTTCCTGGACTGCGGTGGCACCGGCGTCGCGTCGATGCCTTCATACTGGCCCACGACGACTCGCATAGCTCCTAATAAGGCACCCATTTTAGGGCTGGTAGGATGAGGCATGGATTCGAGCGTTAGCACGGCGGCGGATTTTGCGGCCCGAGGGGCGGCGGAGTTGGGCCGTGTGCTCGACGATCAGCAGTTGGCCGCCGCGCGGGCCGCGCACGAGGCGGTGTTGGAATTTGCCGTGGACGGGCCGTATGCGCGGATTGTCCACGATCCGTGGCGGAAGTCGCCAGCGCTGGCGGAGTTGGCCGGCCATCTGGGCCGGTTGACTTGCGCCGCGCTCGAAATTCCGGAGTTGGTGCGGTTCCACGACCACCTGTTATTCAAGCCCTCCGGCGGAGTGGACATGGATTGGCACCAGGACTATTCGTATCTGCCGCTCGACAGGCCGGATGGATTGACCCTGTGGGTGGCGCTCGACGACATCACGACGGAGAACGGGTGCCTGTATTACCTGTTCGGGAGCCATTTGCTCGGGGAGCGCCGGGCGGGTTGGGGGATTGCGCATCACGCCAACCTCTGGCACCGGTCGCCTGCGAACCGGAGCGGCCGGCCGCGGCGAAGCTGGGCGCTATCGTTTGTTGCGCCGGAGCGCGGTGGAACCGCGATTTGAGGGGCAGGCGATGGAGGCGGATTTGTTGCGTGTGCGGGTTTAGGAGGCAGGCATGTGCAGGAGCATCAAACCGCCGTTCAATTTTGACCCGCCTGTCACCGATGAGGAGATCCAGGCGGCGAATGCCCGGGCGCGGGGCTTTGCGCGGCGCTAGATGTTGCCCCGAAATTGCTAAAGTCCGCCGTTCGTGGCATACTGTAAGTTCTACCGTTGAGCGGGAGTAACTCAGCTGGTAGAGTGCAACCTTGCCAAGGTTGATGTCGCCGGTTCGAATCCGGTCTCCCGCTCCATCCTTATCTTTCATTCAGAATTTCCCCCGGTCATGAGGGCTAGTCCTCTTCACTTCTTCCGTCCGATGCAGTAAAGCGCATCGCCGTTGCGGATGAAGAGCTGGTCGTCGACGGCGATGGGGCTGGCGAGCGTGTAGCCATCGAGTTTGCTAACACCCAGGATCTCGAATTGGGGCCCGGCTTTGGTAACGGTCGTCGTGCCTTCCTCATTGATGCTGTATAGTTTGCCGTCGGCCAGCAGGGGCGAAGAGCTGTATGTCCCCAGTTCAATGCGCTGGCTTTCGTAGACGGGCTTGCCTGTCTTTAAGTCCAGGCAGTTCATGGTGCCGTTGTCCTTGAGAACGTAGAGCAGCGTGCCGTCAGTGGCGGATGTGGGGACATCGGGGCCGAGGCCATTGGTCCACATTTCGTTCTTGCCCGTGACGTCGCCGCGGCCGCCGGCTTTGAACGCAATATAAGGCTTGCCGCGATTGCCGCCAACGACCACCTGATCGCCAACGACAAGCAATCCGGCGATCGTGCGGTTCATCTGGAAGGCGGCGGGATTGAAGCCGCCCATGCGCCAGAGCTCTTTGCCGGTGGCCGGGTCCTGTCCCGTAGCGATGTCGCCGCCGAAGACGACGAGCTCCTTTTTACCATTGACATTGGCCATTTGCGGGGTGCCATAGTTGTCCTTGGACTCGACGATACCGGGCGCGGGGCGGAGTTCTTTCCAAACCGTCTTGCCTGTGGCTTTGTCGAAAGCGGCGGTATAGGAAGGGTTCTCCGAGCGATAGCCGTGGACGACCTGGACGTAGAGGCGGTCGCCATCAAGAAGCGGTGTGGAGGCGTAGCCGTGGTTGAGGCCGATCTGACCGTAATCCTCAACCAGGTCGCGCTTCCAGACGAGCTTGCCGGCGTCGTTGACGCAGGAGAGGCGGACGTTTCCGGTCATGACCCAAATGTGCTTGCCATCGGTGATGGGCGAGGGGGAAGCGGAGTTCTGTTTGCGGTTGAGCTGGTTGCCATGGTCGACCTCGGCGCGCCAACGCTCCTTGCCGGTCTTGCGGTCGAGTGCGATGAGGAAGATCTTATCGCTGACAGTTTCGCCTTTGCGGCTAAGCTTTTTGGTGTCGAAGGTAGGGTTGATGAAACCGGTTTCGGCGGAGGTCAGGTAGACCGTGTCACCCCAAACGACGGGGGTTCCGGCGCTCCAACTGGGGAGCTTGGCTTTCCAAAGGATGTTTTCGGTTTCCGACCATTTGACGGGCAGATCATGGGCTTTGGGTGAATGACCGGTGGCCAGGGGGCCGCGCCACTGTGGCCAGTAGGAGTCCTGGGCGATGGCGGCGGCAAAGCCGAGGAGGAGGAAGAAAGAGGCTCGGAGTAGCATCAGAATTAGTCTAATCTTTTCGAGTATCGCGCGTGTGAGCGCGGCTGTTGGTACACTAATCGTCTCTAATGCCGATTGATTGGTCACTACTTCCCATAGCCTTTGCCGGAGGGGCGCTGGGCGCCGCGGTGGGGGCGAGCGCCGCGTTTATATTTACCGGCCTCTTCGTCTTGATTGGCGTTGCGATTGCCGCCGGGGGAGGGGGGAAGGAGTTTATTGGGACTGTGGCGTTCGGGCCGTTGCTGGGGCCGCACATCAGCTTTGCCGGGGGCGTGGCGGCGGCGGCGTTCGCGGCGAAGGCGGGGCATCATTCGACGGGCCGCGACTTGGGGCGGGGGCTGGCTGGTTTGGGGCGGCCGGATGTACTGGCGGTGGGCGGCGTGTTCGGGGTGATCGGGTTTCTGATGCAGGCGGCGATTGCGGCGACGCCGGTGGGGCCGTTGACCGATTCGATTGCGTTGACGGTGTTTCTATCGGCGGTGATCGTGCGGCTGGTATTTGGGAAGACGGGGCTGCTTGGGGACCGGACGCAACCGGGGGAGTGGCTGGCGTTTCAGCGGGACTGGCCGCAAGTGATTGCGTTGGGGGCGGTGTTGGGGCTGTCGTCGGCGTTTCTGGCGCGGGTGATCGGCGCGGATAAGGGTGGGGACGTGGCGGGCTTTGGGCTTGCCGCGACGGGGCTGCTGTTCCTGCACACGGGGACGACTGTTCCTGTGTGGCATCACATCGCGCTGCCGGCGGCGATCGGGTTTACGGCGACGGGAGGAAACCTCTATGCGGGGATGGCGGCGGGCGTGGCGGGCGCGGTGTTGGGGGAGCTGTATGCGCGGGCGTTCCTGAACCATGGGGATACGCATATCGATCCGCCGGCGGCGGCGATTGCGACGATGACCGTCTTATTGAAGCTGCTGTTTTAAGCGCGGCGAAGCGCGGCGGTATATGATCTCTGGATGATGAAGATTACCGCATGTTTGGCCGGACTGGCGTTGGCAGGAGGATTGATCGCCCAGGAGAACGTCCGCGTGGACAGCCACGTGGGGGTGAAGATGCGCGATGGGGTGACGTTGTACGCCGATATTTACAGGCCGGCGCGCGAGGGAAAATTTCCGGTGCTTGTCATCCGGACGCCGTATGGAACGCAGCGGGAGGGTGTGCATGCGGGGTGTTTCCGGTTTGCGTCGCGCGGCTATGTGGTGGTGAATCAGGACGTGCGCGGCCGGTTTGAGAGCGACGGGAAGTGGACGCCGTTTTTCGATGAAGGCAAGGACGGATACGACACGATTGAGTGGGCGGCGAAGCAGGCGTGGTCGAACGGGCGAGTGGGGACGCAGGGGGGGTCGTATCTGGGGAACAACCAATGGCTGGCCGGGGCGGAAGCTCCGCCGCATTTATTGGCGATGTTCCCGGCGGTGGCGTCGACGAGTATTTATCATAACTGGGCGTATTTTGGCGGGGCGTTTCGGCTGGCGTTTAATTACGGCTGGGGAG
>CAMDKT010000121.1 GCA_945900935.1 Candidatus Sulfopaludibacter sp. SbA3
ATTTGGTCAACTGGCAACAGGAGGAACCGGCTGATTTCGACGGAAGGCGGCAGCTTTCAATGGGTGGCACGAGCCGGATGAGTCGAGAGGCTCAAGTCCGGATCTGTGAGAGGCTCGGGGTGCAACTCCCCGGGCCTACTCGGCGACTCGGGTGGCGACCAAGCCGATCAAGGATTAGCCGGCCGGAACTCATCACGGACGATGACCATATAAAGCCACTCCGCGTCACTACCCTTTCAGCAACATGGCTTTGACCCGGATCCCGAAGTGAAAGACGCATCGGGGTTGCCGGCGCTGCCGATGGCCTGCAAAAGCCCCGAATGGAACGGCAGTTAGAGATTCTTGAAGCGGCTGGGGCGAAGAAGATTTGGGGGCTCCCGGTGGAAGCCGTGACGTTTACCGTGGATATTGTAGGGACGGCGCGCATGGGGATGACCCGAGCGGTCGGTAGTGAACCGGGATCATCCGTGTCATGAGCTGGCAAACCTGTTCCTGGTTGATGGAAGCAGTTTTGTGACTTCCGCGCGACAGCAACCAACGGCGACATTTCACGCGCTAGCGTTTCGCGGAGCGGCGCGTTGGGACGGTAGTTCCGATTGGCGATTCAGTTGCAATGGAATTCGGCGGAGGATCTTTCCCTTGACCGCCACTTTGCCAACTCTTCGATCCGTCATCATCTGCCCAACGGTGCAGGCGAAACTTTGCCAACTGGCTTTTGATGCCTTTACTTCGCGGCCCGGCGAAGGAGAAAGCATTGGCGGTGTCCTGCTGGGGACGTCCGGACCCGCCGGGCTGGAGGTCACGGATTTTTGGCAAGGTGTTGAAAATAGGACGGATGTGGTTGGGTATTGGAGCATTCGCCGACGCGTGACTCATACCTTGGACGGAACGGGGGGACTAATGGTAGTTGCGCCGGTGTCCGTGCAGCGGGCCGACGCGCTGGTATGGCAGCGTGACGCCGCCGGGAAGGACACGGAATGTTGTCGGATGACGTTTGAAATGGAACGGCGGGCGTCGAAACGGGAGGATCGGCTTACCGAAATGAAACCGGTTCAAGTGTCGGCCGAGTACCATCCGCGTTGGTGGAGTTTGGCGGCCGCGTGCGTGGTGTTGGCGGCGCTGGCGGTTTGGATGATATGGGCCCAGGCCGAGCCTCCCGCGCCCGGCGTTGTGCTGGAACTGGAAGGCGGGAAGGATGATCTGCGAATCCGTTGGCGGGAGAGCGGGATGGGGAGGCTGGAGTCGGCGGCGCTGATGGTGCGGCAGGGGCGTGAGGAAAAGACCGTGGATCTGGCAGTGGAGTTTAAGCCGGAGGGCGGATTGACGGTGCCTCTAAAGTCGCATGAGGTGATCGTGAGTCTGCGCGTACTGCGCCACGGGCAGAGGGCGGTCGTCCGGACGGTTACCTATTTGGATCCAGGGCGTGTAAAGGGCACTCGCGGTGAAGGGGAAGTGGAGTGGCTGCGATTTCGTAACCGGGAGTTGGAAGGAATGGTCGCCACAATGCAGGCGCAGTTTTAGTCCACGGCGGTTTTGGACCAGTCTTTGGGAGCCACCCAGCCCGGGTGAGGCGTTGACGTGTAAAAGTAGTCGCCTTTGGGATGGAGCGCGATCCAGGCGTCGAGCTTCTGACCGAGAGGGCTCGAGCCGGCGGCAAGAGGCGTCTTCTCTTCGGGGTCGAGTTTGATATTGAAAAGTTCCTGGACGGGAGGGTCGGAGAGCGTACGGACCAGTTTCCAGTCACCGTCTCGCAGCGCGTATTGCTTGATGCCGGTTTCCGGTTGGGTGCAGAAGAAAAGGTTCTCGCGCGGGATGGATGAAGCCGCGCCCGTCAATTGCGGCCAGAGATTCAGGCCGTCGAGCGGGTTCCTGGGCGCCAACCGTATTTGGGCGGCCGCGGCCAATGTCGGCAGGACGTCCCAGATCGCCATCACTTGATGGCTCGTGCCGGATTTGAGTTTGCCGGGAGCGTTGATAAACGCGGGGACGCGAATGCCTCCTTCGTAAGTAGTGGCTTTGCCGGCACGGAGCGCGCCATTGTCGGCGCCTTGCGCTTTGGGACCGCCGTTGTCACTGGAAAAGAAGACAATCGTATTGCTGCCAAGACTTGCGGCGACGCGTCCGATGGCCTGATCGAGGGCGTCGACCATGGCGGCATACGTTCGACGCCGGGGATTTTCAATGTGCTTGTATTTCTCGATCAGCGCCGGAGGCGCCTGCAAAGGCGAATGCGGTGCGTTGAACGGCAGATATAAAAAGTAGGGCTTTGCCTTGTCGCGCGCATTGAGCCAGCGAATGGCCTCGGTGGCGAGGAGGTCGGTTGCGTATCCCGCCTCGCGGATCGATTCGCCATTTCGCTGCCAATCGATCCCGTTGTCGCGGAGATGCGTGTTGTAGTCGATGGCGCCATTGACGTGCCCGTAGAAATGATCAAAACCGCGGCTCCCAGGGAGCAGCTTTTTATTGCTGTGCCCCAAATGCCATTTGCCGATAATGGCGGTTTGGTAGCCCGCGTTCCGGAAGCTTTCGGGGAGCAGTTGTTCGGTTAGCGGGAGGCCATAATAGGCCCATGGACGGACCACGCTGTAGGCGAGACCGAACCGAATCGGATTGCGTCCGGTGAGCAGCGCGGAACGGGTCGGCGAGCAGAGCGGATAGGTGTAAAAGCTCTCCAGGCGCAGGCCGGAGTTGGCAAGCCGATCAATGTTGGGCGTTTGTTCGGGACCGCCATGGTAGCCGACGTCTTTCCAACCGAGATCGTCCGCCAGGATGACGACGATGTTGGGCCGGATCGCGGGTTGGGCGAGGGCGGATGTTGTCAGTAGAAAATTGCGGCGGGTCATGGCTTAACTCCGAACGCCCCGCCGCCACTTCAACATCTGCAGCACAAACCCATCCCGCCGCGCCCGCGCCTCATCCGCGCTCTTCAATGACCAGTCATAAAACCCCCGCCCCGTCTTCGCCCCCAAATCCCCGCCCGCCACCAACTCCTTATACCGCGCCGGCGCCTCCACCCCGTTATACAAATCGGACGCCACATACTCCAATATCCCCATCGACATGTCTAACCCCACAATGTCCATATGCTCCAACAACCCATACATCGGCAGCCGCAACCCAAAGCTCATCCGCGCCGCCAAATCCACCTCGGAGGCATCCGCAATTCCCTCGCTCACAATATGCGCCGCTTCCCGAATTAACGCCATATGCATGCGATTCCCTAACTGCCCCGGCGTGTCTTTCTTCACCACCACCGGCACTTTCCCGCACGCCGTCAACAAATCCCTAACCTGCTCCGCCAACACCAGCGAAGTCCGCGCGCCCATCACAATCTCCACCAACGGCATCAAATGCGGCGGATTCCAGAAATGAGTCGTCATCACCCGCTCCGGCCGCGCGCACCGCTCCGCTATCGCCGTTATGCTCAAACCCGAAGTGTTCGAAGTGAGAATTCCCGCAGTCAAACCATCTAGCCGTTCAAACAACTGCTGTTTAAACGACAAATCCTCCGGCCCCGATTCAATTACCAAATCCGCGTTCGCCACTTCGGCCTCAAATGCGGCGGCCGCCCGCAAATGAGCCGATGAAAACGCAGCCTGTTCCGCCGTCACCAGTTCATGAGCGGACAACAAAGCCAACTGCCCCCGCGCCGCCACCAGCCCCGCTTCGGCGCTCGCAGCGGTCCTCCCAAGAATCACCGCCTCCACACCGCCCAGCGTCAGCGTCATCGCGATTCCCGGGCCCATCATGCCCGTCCCAATGACAACGGCTTTCACTTCTTCAGCTCAATCACCAGCGCCCGGTACGGCTTCGTCCCCAGATTCTTCAGCACCGGCGCGTCCTCGCCCTTGTCGTGCCAAATCACCTCGCCGCTCTTGCGCTCCCGCACCGCGCGTTCCTTTGTCTTCGAATCGATCCGCTCATACTTCGAATCGTCCAGAAACACGATCAACTGATCCGTCGGCCGAATATAGCGTTCCCGCGAAACGCCCGGCTGATAAATCACTTCCTTCACCCGCACTTTCGGGTTCTCCAGCTTCACCGTCTCCGGCATCGGCGCCCATCCCATCAACCGCATTCCGCCCACGGTCAGGACGCAAGCGCCTATTGCTACGAATAGATATCTCATCCCAATACCAATACCACGCAGCCTCACCGGTTTGAAATACGAATTTTCGCCGCGCCCGCTTGCGTTCATTCGATACTAAGGTATATGTAGTGTTGCTGTACCTTGAGGGCGCGCCCGCCCTCGCCAGTTGTTCCTCTGACCCGGGCGCATGAAAGCCGGGATACTGTTTCCCCCGGCGGGAGATTCCAATATGCAACTTCGTGTCCTCGCCTTTGTCCTCGCGGGGGGCAAAGGCACCCGTCTTTACCCGCTCACCAAGGAACGCGCCAAACCCGCCGTACCCTTCGGCGGCCGCTATCGCCTTATCGACTTCGTTCTTTCCAATCTCATCAACTCCGGCATTTATTCCACGTACGTTCTCATTCAATTCAAAAGCCAATCTCTCCTCCAGCACATTCGCGACGGCTGGGACTTCGGCGGTCTGCTCAAGAATCAGTTCATCATCCCCGTCCCCGCCCAGATGCGCTCCGCCGGCGAAACCTGGTACCGCGGCACCGCCGACGCCGTCTACCAGAACATCAACCTCATCGAACAAGCCGATCCCCACCTCGTCTGCATCTTCGGCGCCGATCACATCTACCGCATGAACATCCGCGAAATGATCGAGTACCACGAACAGAAACGTGCCCAGATCACCGTCGCCGCCATTCCCGTTCCCAAAGCCGAGGCCCGCGAATTCGGCGTTATCGAATGCAGTCATGACGGTCGCATCACCGGCTTCCACGAGAAAAGCGATAATCCCCCCACCATGCCCGGCAATCCCGAAATGTGCCTCGCCTCCATGGGCAATTACATCTTCTCCACCGGCATGTTGCTCAAGGAGCTCTACGGCGACGCCGCAGATGAAAGTTCCTCCCATGACTTCGGCCGTGACATCCTGCCTTCCCTCGTCGGAAAGGTAGACATGTTCGCCTACGATTTCAATACCAATCGCATTCCCGGCGATCCTCCCAGCTCCGTTGCCTATTGGCGCGATGTCGGCACCATCGACGCTTACTACGATGCCAACATGGATCTCCGCGACGTCGCCCCCGCTCTCAATCTCTATAATCGCGAATGGAGACTCCGCACCGCCGGCTTCGAAGACCCGCCCGCCAAGTTTGTCTTCGACCAGGAGGGCCGCCGTGGCTCCGCCGTCGATTCCATCGTCTCCGGCGGTTCCATTCTTTCCGGCGGTCTGGTCAAGGGGTCCATTCTCGGCCGCGGCGTCCGTGTCCACACAGGCGCCGAGGTCGAAGACTCCATCCTCTTCGATAACGTCGACATCGGACGTCACGCCAAGATCCGCCGCGCCATCCTCGACAAGAACGTCCGCATCCCCGAAGGCACCACCATCGGCTACGATCTCGAAGTCGATAAAAAACGCTTCTACGTCACCGACTCCGGCATCGTCGTCGTCGAAGGCCACCGCAGCCACGTCGAACTGGCGACCATGTCCGTATAACCAGTGTTCGATAGTTCGACAGTTTTACTTGCTACCCTGTCAAATATCCTTACAACCGTTCGTTGCAAACCCATTCGTTCATTGATTAAAAAGCACTTATTGGTTTGGCCACCAATTTGCAATAGAATAAGCATAAGGAGTTTGAATTAGATGATCATGCAAAAGGCGGTCTTCCTAACTACGGCGGTAGCGGGACTCATGCTATTTTCCACCGGGTGCGCCACCAAGCGCCATGTCCGTGCCTCGATTGCGCCGGTCGAGAACCGCGTCGGAGCCGTCGAAAAACGGGCCACACAGGCCGAGGCCGACGTCGACGCCCTCGAAAAACAGTTGTCCCAAACCACCGAAATCGCCAGCGGAGCTGAACGGGAAGCTAAGCTCGCCAAAGCCATGGCGACCACCGCCGATGGCAAAGCCGTCGCCGCCGATGGCAAAGCCGTCGCCGCCGGTCTACGCGCTGATGGTGCCAATACCCTCGCCGAAAAGTCTCTGACGCGCATCGGCGAAGTCGAGACCCAGTTCGGTAAATCCATCGACGGTCTCTATGAGAACCTCGACAACTACCAGATGTCCCGCGCTGAGAACATCACGTTCTCTTTCAATAAATCCGAACTAACGAAGGAAATGCGAGAAAAGCTCGATGGCTTCGCGAACACCGTGAAAGACCAGAAGAAGTTTGTCATCGAAGTCCAGGGCTTCGCCGACACGGTCGGTGACGCCAACTACAACCAGGAACTTAGCCAACGCCGCGCACTGACGGTGGCTCGCTATCTCTCCGCCGAACACAATGTCCCCCTTCGCCGCATCCAGTTGCTCGGGGTCGGCAGTGTGAAGCCGGTGGCCGACAACAAAACCAGCAAGGGCCGCATGCAGAACCGCCGCGTTGAGGTAAAGGTTTACACTCTCCCCGTCGGCGCCAAGGCCGCCACCGCCATCGCCAAGTCGCTCTAAAAAACCAACTTTAATCTACTCACCGGTGCATCCTCCCAAGGCTGCGCCGGTTTTTTTATTTCAACTCCGCCAACAGCGCCTCCGCAAACGTCCGCCCTTTCGCGGCAAAATTCCTCGCCTCGCCCGGATCCGTCTCCATCGTCTCCCGCGCCTGTTGCGCGAACGTCCGAACACGGTTCACCATTTCCGCCTGCACCGCCGTCAATACACGTCCCTCCGCCGCCGATAAGGCCGCCGCGCATTGTCTGATCAGCCCGTCCGTCTCCCGTCGCAGCCTTTCTTTCTCTTCCGCTGTTCGTAATTCCCCCAGCCGGTACGCCGGCAGTTCCGCCGCCGTTGCCTCCAACAGTGTCCGCGCCAGCAATGGCACGTCCTCCAGCCGCTCCCGCAGCGGCGGCAGATGGATCTCAAATACATTCAGCCGGTAAAACAGGTCCTCCCGAAACTGGTTTTGCCTGATCGCCTCCGCCAGATTCTTGTTCGTCGACGCCAACACCCGCACGTCCACCACCGTCTCTGCCCACCCGCCCAGCCGCCGCACGCGCGAATCTTCCAACACCCGCAGCAGCTTCGCCTGCGTATTCAACGGCATGTCGCCAATCTCATCCAGCAACAGCGTCCCGTGTTGTGCCAGATCAAGACACCCCGCCCGCCGTTCCACCGCCCCCGTGAACGCACCCTTCTCATGCCCGAACAATTCACTCTCAATCAACGATTCCGGCATCGCCGTGCAACCAACTCCTTACCCGTCCCGGACTCCCCAGTAATCAGCACCGCCGCCTTCGACGGCGCCACCTGTTCCACCAGCGAGAAAATCTGCCGCATTCCCGCCGACCCGCCCGTCATCTGTCCCATCGTCCCGCTCTGGCTCAACTGCCGCTGCAACCGCTTCGCTTCTTCCGCCAGCCGCGCCTGCGTCATCGCCCGCTCCAGCAACACCCGCAGCACGCTCGCCTGGATCGGTTTCTCCAGGAACCAAAACGCGCCCAATTCATGCATCGTCGAAACAGCCGTCTCAATATTCCTAAACGCCGTCAATACAATCACAGGCACCTGGATGTGCTCCAACGGAAGCCGCCGCAGCAGCTCAAATCCATCCATCCGCGGCATCTTCAAATCGGTGATCAATACCGATATCGGTTCAGCCAGCAGTTTCTCCAGCGCCTCCTGGCCATCGGCCGCCGTCTCCGTGCCGAATCCCCAATTCCGGATCATCCTCGCCAGCCCGTTCCGCTGGGACTCCTCGTCATCTGCGATCAATACACGCGCGTTGGGTAGACTTGCCGTCACCGCCATCCTTCTCAGTTTGCCATGGGAGTTCCTGTTACAATGCGAATATGCGCGGAAACGACGAAGTCATCGCCTATCTCAATGAGTGTTTGAAAGCTGAACTCACGGCCATCAACCAGTATTTCCTGCACGCCGAAATGATGGAAAACTGGGGCTACCAGAAGTTGGCCAACTACACCCGCAAAGAGTCCATCGACGAAATGCGCCACGCCGAAGCCCTCATCGAACGCCTGCTCTATTTGGACGGAACTCCCAACATGAGCGAACTATTCACCCTCGCCATCGGCAAAACCGTGAAGGAACAGTTCCAAAACGATCTCGCCCTCGAACTCCAGGCCGTGCCCCGTTTGAACAAAGCCATCGCCTGCGCCACCGCCGCCCACGACAACGGCTCCCGCGATCTCTTCGAGAAGATCCTCGTCGACGAAGAACACCACGTCGATTGGCTCGAAGCCCAGCTTCACATGATGTCCGAAGTCGGCGATGGCAACTACCTCGCCCAGCAGATTCATAAGGAAGAGTAGGTCGGCTCTCCGCTACAGCGGCATGAAAAAACCGTGCCAACGACCAATTTAATCTAACCTTATCTCCGGGGTGATTCGGAATCGTCGTGTAGCTCGCGGTTCGCGGAGATCCTCCGCGGTTTGCAAATCCGGCATCGTTTGACGCCCCCGCCGGGCCTCGATTAACTTCTTCGCGACATCCCGTGCGATCTCCAGCGTCTCCACCCCACTGCGCTTAAGGCTTCGCCCCCACCCCAATCCGCACCAAACACAACAACCCCAACACCACCACTAACGCCAAATATCGCCCCAAAACCGGTACATCCCCCCGCTCCGGATAATCATTCGAAAACAACCGGTACACCGCCCCCGCCGCCAACAAAAACAGTACCGAATCCCCGGTGACAAACCACATCGCCAATATCGCTCCTAAACAAATCCCCCGCTGCTGCCGTGTCAGCGCCGCGAACGTCCGCCCCCCGTCCAATTGCCACACCGGCACTAAATTGAACAGGTTAATCCACGCCCCCCAGCGCGCCAGCGCCAGCCAAATCTCCGCCTGCGTGAACCCATAAAACGCCAGGCAAAACAGCGCCGCCGCTGTCCCCCAAACCGGTCCCGCCAGACCCACCCGCGCGTCCTGCCCAGGCGTCGACGGATGCGCCTTCAAAAACACCATCGCCCCTATCCCCGGTATAAACATCGGTGCCGACGCCGGGATCCCAAACCGCCGCAACTCCCACACATGTCCCATCTCATGCACGTAAATCGAAAGGATAAATCCCAGAGCGAACCACCACCCGTACAGGCTCCAATAAAATCCCAACGACAGTCCCATCGTGCTCAACGTCGCCAGATTCGTCAGCCCCAATAACAGCAGCTTTCCCTTCGTCAGGGCCAGCAAAAGAATCACTTTGAATTTCCATGCCAACAACCCGATCGGCCCCAGCGCCGCCACCCACTTCAATACCCCCCGCCTGTCCTGCTCCGCCGCGTGATGCGACGTTTCCAACTCCGCTATCTTCGCCGTCACAGCCTGATGTTGCCGCGTCTGGGAAGGCAACAACGCCAGCGCCTCCCGCCACGCGTCCAGCGCCGCGCCAAACTGCTTCGCCTTAACCGCCGCGCCCGCCGCCGCAGCCAACTCCTCCAACCTCCCCGCATGTACCAGCCGCTGACAACCCCCGCAGTGCAGCGCCCCTTCCGCCAATTCCAATCCGCATCCGGAACAAATCATCCGGCGGGCTCAATCTGGAAAGGACCCGTGATCTCCGCCTCATCCGGCTTCGTCAATAGCCACGCCCGCTGTAACGCCAGAAACACGATGAAGACACCAATCAGCCCCATCGGAAAATTGAAAAACGCGCCCAGCAACGGCGAAACCAGCGCCAGCCCAACCAGCATTCCCAACCCCGCCGCCATCCCCGGCCCGCTCGGGCGAACCGTAACCTCCGGCGAGGCTTTCTGCTTCTGTTCCGCCGCCGCATTCTTTTTCTTAATCAAGTCGTTAATCAGGATCGGAACAAAACTCATCGAAATCGCCAAATAAGTCAGAACAACAGCCATAATCTGATACTTCCGGCTCGTATGGCCCCCGGTCCCCTTGCGAATAGCCGTGCCCACCAGCCAACCCACGCCAATCGCCAACAAGCCGATCTGAAACCCCGTCGCTATCTCAACCGCCGACCAGCCGGCCCAACCCAAAAGCGCCGCCCCGGACCCGTAAACCAGCGCCCGAAAAAACTTCTGCCGGCTATCCGGCAAATCCTGTCCCGTCTTCCGCGCCGCCGCGCAATCGCCGCAGACATTCACGCCCTGAATCTGCCAAAACGACTCCGCCAAAACCGCGCCGCAACCGCCACAACGAGGGCGTTCGTCCACCGTTTCCGCCGTGTGGAACTGTAAGTCTTCGGGGTCAGAATTCATAGCTCACGCTTGAAGAGGCTACCACACCTATCCAGGTTCTATCGGCAACCGGCGAATTGTCGTCTGCCTTTCCTTCACGGAAATCAAGCAACTCCGTAGCAGTTGCGCCTCATACCGGAATAGTACCGGTTGGAAAATTCTCACAACCTCCTCCGCGCGGCAGCCCTCGCGGCGCAGACGGATAATCGATGGAAAGCCGAGCCTACGCACCGCGACAAGAGCATGGAGATCCGCCTCCTCGCTGTTTCGTGTGGGTAGCGATCTTTGAGTGTTAGTTGGTAATGAGGGGGGGGAGGCGGCGCGTGGCCGCCTTCCACTCCGGACCTGGCACGGCGCTCGGGTCGCATCCCTGCGTTGCCCTATCCTCCAGCAGGCCATTCGATTGTACGGCTTTCGGGGGTCTCGATCCACTCTGGCCAGAAAGCGATAAATCCCAGGGGGGGGCGGGGGACGGCGTCCCCCGTGGGGGCAAGCGACGGATTTCCTTGCTGTTCGGCGTCCGCGTTATGATGACAGCGCACAGGAGGAGGTGCGCCGATGAACGAGAATGAGCTGTTTCAGGCAGCGTTGGGACTACTGCCTCCTGGCAGGTTGACCGGTGCGCTTTCGACGAGGCGACCGGACGACTCGACATCCATCTGGATTTTCCCCGTGGCAGTGTCTTTGCCTGTTCTGTTTGCGGGGTTCTGTGCAAGGCCTATGACACAAGCGAACTGATTTGGCGGCACTTGAACTTTTTTCAGCACCAAGCGTTCCTCCACGCCCGCACGCCCCGCGTGGAATGTTCGCAGTGAGGCGTGTACCGCGTGGCCGTACCGTGGGCCAGGCCCGACAGCGGTTTTACTCTATTGTTCGAGGCTCTGGTCATGATGCTGGCCAAGGCGATGCCGGTTTCCGCTGTTGGACGTATCGTCACCCACTACGTGGACGCGGCCCGCGCCAAAGCCGGCCATTCCACGGTCACCCAGGTTGGCGTGGATGAAACCGCCTCCCGCCGCGGACAGAAATATGTTTCCCTTTTCGTATCTACTCAGGTAGGCCTCAGCAAGATGCTCTCACCGGATGATACTGCCCCGGCATGTGATTGGAGATTAGGTATATTTTTCGCTGGACTCGAAGCACCCTCATGCCGTACTCTTTAGACCATGACAGGCGTGATGGTGGTACAAGGACGGGAGTTGAGCGGCGAGGACATCGGGCAGATTCAAGAGCTGCTGGCCGAACATCCCGAATGGGGACGGTCGCGGCTTAGCGAAGAGCTTTGCCGCCGCTGGGACTGGCGCAATGCGCTGGGCCGGTCCAAGGATATGGCGGCGCGGACACTGCTGCTGAAACTGGAACGATCCGGCCACATCCAACTGCCTCCCCGTCAGCGGCCTTCATCCAACGAGTTCCGCAATCGCCGCGTGCCGGTTGTTCCGCCCGCAACCGAGCCAATCCACGGCCTATTGCATGACCTGCGGCCCTTGTC
>CAMDKT010000122.1 GCA_945900935.1 Candidatus Sulfopaludibacter sp. SbA3
TCCATCCGCTCCCGGTCGGACTTACCCAGTTGTTGATCCAGCGTACGGGCGCTCGCGGCCACAGCGTCCACCAGCTTGATGCGCCGTTGCAGGTTTTCGCGTTCCGAACTCAAGGAAGTCCGGTCCCCGCGGAATAACCGGTTGAAGATGCGCCGCGGATTATTCTCCGCTGGAATCGGCCGCCCTTCCAGGCTGTATGAGATCGTTCCCGTGCGCGATAAAAACCCGGTCCCGGCATCGATGGACAGAATCAGCGAGGGCTGCCGGCAGAACTGTTTCGTGTGCAGCGCGATGACTTGATCGAGCCCGGCCGTGTTGTAAGTTCCGGGCTTGGGATTGTGCAGCGGGGCACCGGTCAGCCACATATCGGAACACGTATGCGGGTCCGCCTTCGGACCGCTGGGGTGGTGCATTCCGCCCATGAAACTAAGCTGTTTCCGGAATGGAGTCAGCGGCTCGGTGGATTTGCCAAAAACGAATTCGCCGTTGCTCTCGGCGGTTGGAAACCAATGCCAATCGGCGATCCCATGCTCCGTTTTCGGGAGCGACATGCCGTTGGCCGTGTAAATGGCGCAGAAGCGCCGCGGCACCTGTCCGGTGACTGTCGCGCCCATGGCGTCGAGCGCGGGCAGCGCCAGCGACACGCCCCCCAGCCCTCTGAGAAACGCACGGCGATCAATGGGAGTGTGGTTGCGCATCAGTGTCTCCTGCATTCTACTATTTTTCGAGGAACAATTTACTGCTCACAACATACCGGATCAAATCCTGCATCCGGTACTCGCTATTTTTCAAACGCGCGCTGTCCTGTTTCAGGAAGTGCAGTTCGTTGTAGGTCAAGTTGCGGCCGGTGGCATAGGTCGCCAGATGTTTCAGAAAACTGAATGCCACCTGGTCGATGCGGTCCTGGCTGAGATACCGTTTCAGTTCGTCGATGCCGGCCACTTCGGTGCCGTCGGGCAATTTGGACCGCGCGTCGGCAGGCTGCTGCTTCAGCCGTCCGCCGGCGTCGAACTCCTCTAAGGCCACGCCCCAGGGGTCGATCTTCAGATGACATTGGACACATCCAGGTTGCGTACGATGCCGCTCGATGCGCTGACGAAGCGTAAGCTGCCCGGTGGCGTCGTCCTTCAGAGTCGGCACGTTAGGCGGCGGATCGTTCGGAGGTTCGGCGATGATCCGCCGCGCGAGCCACGCCCCGCGCTTCACCGGATTCGACTCCCGGCCATCGGACAACCCCGCCATAATGGCCGCTTGCGTCAGCACGCCGCCGAGCTCTCGCCGCCCGTGCGGAATGGCGACGAATTGAAAGCCGTTTTCGGTCTTATCGGCCATGTCGTAATAGCTGGCGACAGTTTCATTTGCCATCACAAAATCGGATGCGATCAGATTCTTTACCGGCAGGTTGTTTCGGATCAAGTGGCTCACAAATTGAACCGGCTCCTCGCGCAGTTGGGTTCTCGCGTCGCGCGTCAGTTTGGGGAAGCGTTTGCGGTCCGGCTCCAGCACCTGAAACTTGTCCAGACTCAGCCACTGCGCCGCGAATTCGTTGACGAATCGCGCGAAACGCGGATCACCGATCATCCTCCCAGCTTCGGCGTCCAACTGTTTCCGCAGCGTGCCGTTGGCGGCCAGGCGCAACGTGGCGCGGTCCGGCGGGCCGTTCCAGAGGAAGTACGAAAGCTTCGAAGCGAGCTCGTGATTGTCTATCGGCTCTGGCGCGGAAGTAGCGCTGTTCTCAATCAGGAACAAGAACTGCGGCGACGTTAACACCACTTGCAGCGCGTCCCTTACGCTCGCCTGAAACTTGCCTCCGGCCGCAAATGATTTCTGAAACACCGCCATCACCGCGGATTCTTCTCCGGCGGTAATGGGACGGCGGTAGGCGCGCTCGGCGAATCCGAGAATGATCTCTCTCGCGTACGCCGGCGAATCGTTCTTTTTGACGGAATCGATGAAGATGTTCCGATGCGCCGGCGGCGGCCATGACTCGTAAAATGGCCCCTCGAATTCGACCGAGCGAATCAGCAGCCGAGGCATGTCGCGCCCGTCGGTGTACTCGCTGCGGGCGGCGATTTCGCGAACGCCGGCAAGATAATTGACATTGTCCTTTTCGACGTCCGGGCTGGGAAAATTGCGGATCGCGCCTTCAAACACGAATCGCGAAAGCTTATCGCCGGCCACGATTTGGGGCGGCCCAACCGGAGCGAACGTGCTGCCGCAATCGCGGCGCAGACCCAAATGTACGCCGAGCCGCGGCGCGCGTTTTTCGAATGCGTGGAAACGCTTGGCCAAGGCATGTTCGGCGGCGAGCGGTGTGAACACAATCCGTTCTATCGCTTTCGTGCCGGCGTGATGGCCTCTCACTGTCAGCTCCCCGGCTTCGAGCCGTACAACCAGGAATGCAGGCTGCGGTAGCGTGCCTGAAAACTGACGATCGCCGAGAGCCAGCGTCAATTCTTCCGGTCTTTCCGGAGGAGGCTTCGCAAACCGCCGTCCCGGTTCCACCAGGGCTTGCAACTCCGCTACGTCGAGCGCGCGGCGATAGATTCGCACTTCATCCAACTCGCCCCGGAACTGGGCGGAGCCGGGAATGCGGCCAAGTTCAAGATCGAGTTTCGGATTATCCAGGCTGGCGCGGCGGATGTCGCCTGAGGCAACGGGGTAGCCGTCAACATAGAGCCACGATTCGCTCTTACCGCGCCGCACAACCGCCGCGACGTGCTGCCATTCGTTGGCGCGAATGGTTCCCGGCGACGACGCCACCGTCCCGTTGGATTGACCGTCGGCCCCGGCTGTTACCAGACGCAGGCCGCCCCGATTATCGGTCAGGTCCAGGGACCAGCCGTGTTTCCCATCGTGGCCGCCGAGATCGACAATGCCCCCTCTGCGCCCCTGGCGGGGATGAATCCAGGCGGTGACGGTGAAATCGCCGTCGCCGACGTTCATGCTATCGCTGCGAGGGATGACCACGGCACCGCCGGGGACGTCGAAGGAGACGGCTTTGCCGAACGGGGAATCGATGAACCGCGCGGCACCTTCCAGCCGGCCCGGCGCATCGCCGTCCAAAGGCCACGATCCGGCAAGCCCTTCGCTGAGCCGCGACGCGTCCGGGGCGATCGGCCGCAGGCTTCGTTCCGCCGTATGGACGTCGACCTGATAAATCCCGCCAGTTTTGATCGTCACTGACTCTGGCGTGGCAATGATAGCCCCCGCGCCATCGGCGGCAACGGCCCCAGGATCGAGCAGCAACCCGTCGTTGTATTTCGCCGCCGTGACGATCACTCGGAAACGGCCCTGATCGGGCAGTTCGCGCAGGGAAATCTTGAAGTTCGCCTTCGGCCCGTACGTGCCGTCCGCATCAAATATCTCATCGTTCGGAATGGCCGGCCGCAGCAACAGCCCCTCCGGGACGGTTCCGTACGCGCTCCCCTTCGGATAGCCGCGGCTGCCGCGCAGGTCGGCAAATACCGAGTGATAAATACTGTCGTACTCCCGCCAGCCGCGGACCGTATCGTTCCCCGCGTAGCCTTCGATAAACCGATACTTGGTCCGCATGAAGAATGGCTCGAAGGGGAACGGTTTGCTGGCCGTCAGTTGCGTCACCAGGATGTCTTTATTGTCCAGCAGCAGGCTGCCCGCTCCCAGAACGAGCGGTTCGGGAAATGGAGCGGGGTTGACCGACGCGCCCATGTCGACGCGGAAGTTCTGGATTGACGGCTTCGACTTTGGATCGACGATCACGCGATTCAGCGCTTCCTCCGCGATTTCCAGGTAGGCCTCCATCAGCAATGGCGACAGTTGCAGCGTGTCCTTGTTGTTGACGAAACCGTCTTTGGAGATGGCGTCCGGCGGAAGCGCCTCGGTGAGGTCATCGTCCAATCCCAACAACTCGCGGAGCGTGTTCCGGTACTGCGCTACCGTCAGCCGGCGCACGTTGCCGTTCTTCGGCGCGGGCCGCAACCGGGCAACGTCGAGCGCGCGCGTGACCCATTCGGTCACTGCCTGGCGTTCAGACGCCGACGGTTGCGGCATCCCCTTCGGCGGCATCGTGCCGTCGCCAACGCGGTGCCGGATCGCCTCCCACAGTTTCAAATGCCGGTCGTCCAGCGTTGCGTCGAGTTGGTCGACACGAACGCCCGCGGTCTGGTTTTCCGCATTGTGGCAAGACAGGCATTTTTGATTCAAAAACGGTCGTACCGTTTGCTCGAATGATGGCTCCAGCGCCATCTGCGCGCCGAAGGCCCAGTGACGGGTTATGAGGGCGATTCCGGCGATTACGAACAACGCCAGCCAACGATTTCCAGGGGTCATTTTACGACAACCATTATATCACCAGCCAGCGCGACTACAGTTGATCCAACGCGTAGCGCAGGATGCCGCCCGTTCGCGCCGGCGCATTCGATTCCGCAATCAGCGCGCCTTGCTTGGCGCCCGCCAGCTTCATCCATCGCTTCAGGCGATTCACATCGGCGGGGTTCGGAGAGCTTGCAATGCCGACCGGGATCACCCCGTCGACGAGCAGTGGAATTTCCAGGCCATTGGAGTCGCGCCAGTAGCCTAAATACGTCGTTTCCCCGGCGTGTTTTGCGTTGCGAAAAAGTTCGGAAACAACCTGGCTTTCGAAGCATTCGCTTTCGAGAAAGTGGAGCTTGGGGCGGCGAATGAGGCGTCGGCCGAAATCGTTACTCGGAAAAGGCAGCAGAATCGTTTGGAAGCAGGCATCGAGTACGCCCAGCCAGCGCGAGACGGTCGAATGGGAGAGTCCGCACTGACGGACGAGCGATTGTTGATCGAGGATTTGGCCGCTGTGAGACTGGGCCGTTTTGAGGAATGCTTCGAAGCGGTCGAGGTCATGGACGCTGACCAGATCGCGCAAGTCGCTTTCGATGAAATTCCGCCGGGCCGGCCAAGCGGCGAAAGGCGTCGCGACAGGGATGGCGGATGGCGCGAATCGTCCCAGCATGGCGAGCGACACCGGCTCCCGCCGCTGCCGCTCGGCGCGCGTTGGCGCGTAGAGTTCCAAAGTTTCGTAGCCCAAAGTCAGGCGGCGGGAACTGACGAGGATGAGCGGGCGTTCGACCGGAAAAAGCAGATGTCTGACCAGTTCCGGGGCACCGTGGAGATCGTCGATGATCGCCGGGCCGCGGAGGCTGGCAAGGAACGAGGCGGGGTTGGATCGGGCGCGGGAGCGCTCGGCGGCGTTGTCGAGCGAAACATACGTGTGGCCAGGGAATTCGCGTTCGAGCAGCGCCGTCTTCCCAGAGGAGCGCGGTCCCCGCAAAAAAACCGTTGCGCCACGCTGCGCTGCTCGGCGCAACGGTAAGGCCAACGATCTATGAAGCATGTAGTTTCACTTTATTAAAATGATAATACATACCCGGTTATCGGTTTTTACGCGAATGTGACACGGATTCGTTTTAACCTGGAAGGCATCTATGTCGAACACAATCGCCCCGGCAAAGGGCAAACTTGGAATATTGACTCCCGGCATCGGCGCCGTGGCCACAACGTTTATGGCGGGCGTCGAAGCTGTCAAGAAGGGGCTCGGCGAACCGATCGGCTCGTTGACGCAGTTGGGTACCGTCCGGCTTGGCAAGCGGACCGACAACAATACTCCAAAAATTAAGGATTTCGTGCCGCTCGCCGGTTTGAATCAACTTGTCTTTGGCGGTTGGGACATCTTTGAAGACAACGCCTACGAGGCCGCGGCGAACGCCCGCGTGTTGGATCCGGAATTGCTCCGGAAGGTCAAGCCGGCGTTGCAGAAAATCAAGCCGATGAAGGCGGTGTTCGACAAGAACTACGTCAAGCGGATCGACGGACCGAACGTGAAGACGAAGGGTTCGCTGCGGGACAAAGCCGAAGAGTTGATGGACGACATGAAGACGTTCAAGGAGACCAACAAGGCGGACCGGCTGGTGATGATCTGGTGCGGATCGACGGAAGTGTTTCACCGGCCGGTAAAAGTGCATCAGACGCTGGCGGCGTTTGAACAGGGGCTTGCCAAGAACGACACGGACATCGCGCCGAGCCAGGTTTATGCTTACGCCGCGCTGAAGTCGGGCGTGCCGTTCGCCAATGGAGCGCCGAATTTGACGCACGATATTCCGGCGCTATTGGGACTGGCGCAGGATAACAATCTGCCCGTCTGCGGCAAGGATTTCAAGACCGGCCAGACCTACATGAAGACGCTGCTGGCACCGGGCTTGAAGGCGCGCATGCTGGGCTGCAACGGCTGGTTTTCGACGAATATTCTGGGCAACCGGGACGGCGAAGTGTTGGAGGATCCGGGCTCGTTCAAAACAAAGGAAGAAACGAAGTTGAGCGTGCTGGACCAGATCCTGCAGCCGAACCTGTACCCGGAACTCTACAAAGATCTGTTCCATTCGGTGAAGATCAACTACTATCCGCCGCGCGGCGATCAGAAAGAGGGTTGGGACAACATCGACATCTTCGGCTGGCTGGGTTATCCGATGCAGATCAAGATCGATTTTCTGTGCCGCGATTCGATTCTGGCCGCGCCGCTGGTGCTGGATCTAGTGCTGTTCCTCGATCTGGCGCAGCGCGCTGGAATGAAGGGCGTGCAGGAGTGGTTGAGCTTCTACTTCAAAGCGCCGATGACCGCGCCGGGGCTGTATCCGGAGCATGACGTGTTCATCCAACTGATGAAGCTGAAGAACACGTTGCGGTGGATGAAGGGGGAAGAGTTGATCACGCATTTGGGGCAGGAATACTACGACTAACGGGCGAGCGTAAACCGATGGATGGGATTGAGCGAATCGATCTCATCCTCCGCCCGGCCCAGCTTCCAGGCGTATTGGCGGAACTCCATTTTGTCGCGCGTGAAGTCGATGAGCGTGAAGCCGTTGTTCTCCAGCGGCGCGAGCGTCTCCTTCACTTCGAGGCCGGTGGCGATGAGGGGCGGCGTGCCTCGCGCGGCCGATGGCCAGCCTCGCGGACCGGTTGAAATAGGGCCGGTCAGCACGCTGTGAACGGGGTTGCGGCCACGGCCCATCGCGATTGCGCCGTGGGCCAGCGCGTGGAGATCGCCGCTCAGAAAAACTGCGAGCCGGTCCGATTCCGACGCCGCGGTCAGCAGCCGGTCATGCTGCGACCGCCAGCCTTGCTGCCAGAAATACTTGGGCTTGGCGACGCCGAGTTTGCCGTTGTCATCGAGAACGTCCGGATACCACTCGCCCCATTTTCCAGCGCTCCAGCCGACCGGCATGGAGGGAACGTTGACAACGTGCCGGGCCGGGGAACTCTTCATTCGACCGTTCAGCCAGTTCTCGACGTTGTCGGGGACGAGTCGCGCGTGCGGCCCGCGGAGCGTCTGGAAACGGCGGCAATCATAGAGCAGCAACTCCGCCAGATTGCCAACACGGAGCGTTCCGTAGCATTCGCTCAATCCGGCGGCGCGGTCGGCGGCGCTGGCGCCGGGGAGGCCGATGGGCCGGTCAGCGTTGGGCAGATGTTCGGGGAAATAGAGATGCTGCGTCGCGCGGGCGAGGCGCGTCATGAAGTCATCGGGCGGGAAGGAAATGCCGGTGGCGATGGCTTCATCGTTCTCGAAATAATCGTGATCGTCCTGGATGAAATGGACGGGCGTGGAGCGAAAGAGCGTGCCGTAGAGATCGGCGATCTGGCGGTCAACGGCGTGCTTCAGGATGGGCTCGTTGGTGGTGCCGAGAACGGGGATATCGCGGTTGAAATCGCCGCCCATCAACTTGCGAGCCCAAGCCTGCTGGCCGATGGGGAGACGGCCGGTGCCGCGGCCGAATCGGAGGTCCCAGTAGACGTGGTCCCCGATGGCGATCATGGCGTCGGGCTTTTCGCGGAGCGCCCTCTCGAAGAGGCGGCGGCGCGCGGGAATGCTCACCCAGTACGGGATATTCGAGTCTTCGATGGGCTGCGCATCGTGGCCGCCGGCGCAGGTGTAAATGAGCAGCCGAAAATTGTCGACGGCGGCATCGGGCGGGGCGAAAGTTTTCAACGGCCACGGATCGGAACCGTCGAGGCGCAAATTATAAACGGTTTGTGCTTGCAGACCAGGCACATCGAAGAGCCAGAAGAGGCCCTCGGTGTCCGTTCTTTGCGCGGTGATCCGGCGATTGTTGACGCGCAGTTCGGGGGTTTTACGCGGAGGAGCGTAGTAGGACGCCTTGATCAGAAATCGATTGTGCGTGGCGGCTGGGAGCAGATGGCGGAGGCCGGTTTGGGGCGCTGTCACCGACAGCCCGGCGGCCATCCATTCGCGGCGTGTCAGTTTCATGCGAGCAGATCCTTCATTACATTTCCCTCGACGTCGGTGAGCCGGAAATCGCGGCCCTGGTAACGATAAGTGAGCCGTGTGTGGTCCACGCCCAGGCAGTGCATGATGGTCGCGTTGAGATCGTGAACGTGAACGGGCTTGTCGACGATGTTATAGGAATAATCGTCCGTTTCGCCGTAGCTCAATCCGCGCTTGAAACCGCCTCCGGCGACCCAAAGCGAGTAGCAGCGCGGATGGTGATCGCGGCCGTACGTCTGCTTGGTCAACACGCCTTGGCTGTAAATGGTGCGCCCAAATTCGCCGCCCCAAACGACGAGTGTTTCATCGAGCATGCCACGCTGCTTCAAGTCCTTCAACAGCGCCGCCGATGGCTGATCGGTATCCATGCACTGCGGCGGCAATTGGCGCGGAACGGATTCATGGTGGTCCCAGCCCATGTGATAGAGCTGGATGAAACGGACGCCGCGTTCGGCCATTCTTCGCGCGAGGATGCAGTTGGCGGCATACGAGCCCGGGCGCTTCGCGTCGGGTCCATACAGATCAAATGTGGACGCCGGTTCTTTCGAGAGATCGGTCAACTCCGGCACCGATGTTTGCATACGAAACGCCATTTCGTATTGCGCGATTCGCGTGGCGATTTCGGGATCGTTGAAGTCTTTCCGGTTGGCTTCATTTAACGCGGCGATGTCGTCCAGCATGGATCGCCGCACCGAAGACGCCACGCCGTCCGGATTCGATAAATACAGCACGGGATCGCCATCGGAACGAAACTTCACGCCCTGATATTTCGACGGCAGAAAGCCGCTCCCCCACAGCCGATCGTACAAAGGTTGATCAAATCGCCGGCCGCTGCCGCGCGAGATTAAGACGACAAACGCCGGCAGATCCTGGTTCTCGCTGCCGAGCCCATAACTCACCCAGGAGCCCATGCAGGGGCGTCCGGCGACCTGGCTGCCGGTTTGGATAAACGTAATCGCCGGGTCGTGATTGATCGCTTCCGTGTGCATGGATTTGATGACGACAATGTCGTCGACGACGGTCGCCATGCGCGGTAACAGTTCGCTCAGCCAAGTCCCCGTCTTTCCGTGTTGCGCGAAGCGAAATTTGCTGGGCGCGACGGGGAAAGTTGTTTGGCTGGACGTCATGCCGGTGAGCCGTTGGCCGCGTCGAATCGACTCCGGCAACTCTTCACCGAACCGGGCCGCCATCTTCGGTTTCGGGTCAAAGAGATCCAACTGCGACGGCGCGCCGGACTGGTGCAGATAGATGATGCGCTTGGCCTTCGCGGCGAAGTGCGGCAGGCCATGAAGCGACGGATGGGCCGCCGGCTTCGTCGCCCCGAGCAGCGTGCCGAGTGCCGCCGTCCCAATGCCAGAAGCCATGCGCCCAAACAGTTGGCGACGCGTTTTGTGCAGTACGAACTCCCGCCGTGGATCGTTCATTGCTTCGTGATTACCTCATCCAGATTCAACAAGACGCTCGCGACGGTGGTGTACGCCGCGAGTTCGGACGGGTCCAACTCTGCGCGTCGCGCCGACTCCCCGGCCGACAAAAACTTCAGCGCCGCGCCCTTATTCTTCGCATAAAAAGCGAGCCGCCTTTCCAGCCCCGCCCGCAGCAGCTTCAACTCCGCCGGCGCGGGCGCGCGGGATGTCGTCAACAGGAAGCCATGGCGTAATCGGGCCGCGGGCAACTTGCCCCCTTCCACCATCATGCGCTCCGCCAGCTTCCGTGAAGCTTCCACGTACGTCTCGTCGTTCAACAGCGCCAGCGCCTGCAACGGCGTGGTGCTCAACGACCGGCGCACCGCGCAAAATTCGCGTGTCGGCGCGTCAAACGTCGCCAGCGACGGCGGCGGCACGGTGCGTTTCCAGAAGGTGTACATGCCGCGGCGGTAGAGGTCCGGCCCCGTCGAGCGCTCGTACAGTTTCTTGTCGTCGATCACCGATAACTGCTCCCACAACCCTTCGGGTTGATACGGCTTCACTGCCGGGCCGCCGATTTGTTCATGCAACAAGCCCGACACGAAAAGAGCCTGATCGCGGATCATCTCGGCCGATAATCGAAATCGCGGACCTCTCGCGAGCAACCGGTTTTCCGGGTCTTTTTCAATCAACGCGGGCGTGGCCATTGACGATTGGCGATAGGTCGCGCTCATCACGATTTGTTTCATCAGCGCCTTGACGTCCCAGCCGGAGCGGACAAACCCGGTCGCCAGAAAGTCCAATAATTCCGGATGCGAAGGTGCCTCGCCCTGCGATCCGAAATCTTCGGCGGTCTTTACCAGCCCGACGCCGAACAATGCCTGCCAGATGCGGTTTACGGCCACGCGCGCCGTCAACGGATGGGACGGATCGACCAGCCACTTCGCCAAGCCCAGCCGGTTGTTCGGTACGCCCGCGGGCAGGGGCGGAAGAAACGCCGGAACCGCCGCCGAGACTTTCTCGCCGGGCTTGTCGTAGGCTCCGCGCGGAAGGATAAACGTGTCGCGCGGCGCAGCCATCTCCGCCATCACCATCGTTGAAGGGATCTTGTTTTCGGCCGCGCGTTGTTCGGCAATCCCGCGCGTCAAAACGTCCCCGGCGCGACGCCGCTCCATCTGATGAGAAACCAGATTTACTTTGCCCACGACAGGCTCCGGGAACAGGCTGCCGGTGACCGAAATCCGGAAGCGGCCCAACAGCGCCCCCTCGCCAAATTCGTTGCCGAGCCGTATCGTAAACTTCCCGCCGCGCTCCATCGTTCGCGGCTCGATAACGGCGTAGTGCGGCTTATCGACATCGGGATCCACCGACCATCCGCGCTTCAACTGGATCATCGGTTTTACCACGCGCTCCAACACCGACTCGGGCGATTGCCCCGTCGCCGATACTTTATCCAATTCGACTTTCTGTCCGTCCGCGCGTTCCATTTCAAACAGCGTTAGCACGCCTTTGCCGTCGTCTCCGCGCCCGGAGCCGCCGTGCGGAAATCGCGGGTCGGGAATCAGTTCCACGCGGAAGCCCGTGATCTCTGTCAATCCTGTTTCCACTGTTAGCGTGTAGATGTCGCGCTCCGGTCTGGTGCCGGAGGAGACGATGGAACCATCGGCTTCCACGGCGAGAGTTGCGCCGTTGGCCGAGCCAGCCGAAGCAGGCCGAAGGACTTCCCACTCGGGCGATTGCCATGCTAGCGTTTCTTTTTCCAGTCGGGCTTCGATCGCCTTTACCGCTTTGCGCTGTTCACGGACTTTTTCCGCGGCTGCGCCAGCGAGTGCCTCTAATTCCGGCGCCGGCAGTTTCATCGCCGGCTGCAAATTGCCGCGCCCGTCGCGAGGACCTCCTGTGCCCACTTCCCGCACGTTGTTGAAGTAGGCGTAGAGACTATAAAAATCCCGCGCCGAAATCGGATCGTACGTGTGATCGTGGCAGCGCGCGCAGCCCACGGTGAG
>CAMDKT010000123.1 GCA_945900935.1 Candidatus Sulfopaludibacter sp. SbA3
CTTCTTTTCGTGGATCAGGATGTAGGGGTCTTCAATCACGGCTTCCATGCGGTCAGCGTCGGTGATGAAGTAGGGCGAGAGGTAGCCGCGGTCGAACTGCATGCCTTCAACGGTGGTCAGCTCGGTGACCATCGTCTTCGACTCTTCAACCGTGATGACGCCGTCTTTGCCGACTTTGCGCATCGCCTCGGAAATGATCTTGCCGATGGTTTCGTCGCCGTTGGCGGAGATGGTGCCAACCTGCGCGATCTTGTCATCGCTTTCCACTTTCGTGGACATTTTGAGGACTTCTTCGGTGACCAGAATAACGGCCTTTTCGATGCCGCGCTTCAGGGCCATCGGGTTGGCGCCGGCGGCGACAGCCTTCACGCCTTCGCGGAAGATCGCCTGGGCCAGGATGGTCGCGGTGGTGGTGCCGTCACCAGCAACGTCAGACGTCTTCGAGGCCACTTCGCGCACCATTTGCGCGCCCATGTTCTCGAGCGGATTGCTGAGTTCCACTTCCTTGGCGACGGTAACACCGTCTTTGGTGATGGTCGGACCACCAAACTTCTTCTCGAGGACCACGTTCCGGCCCTTGGGTCCGAGGGTGACCTTCACCGCTTCGGCCAACTGATTCACTCCGCGCAGGATCGCCTGGCGGGCACTCTCACTATAAATAATCTGTTTTGCAGGCATGAGTTAAAAAAACCTCCTTGATACTTGTTGCGGTTAGGCAATCACGGCGAGGACTTCGTCTTCGCGCATGATCAGGTATTCGTTGCCGTCGACTTTGATGTCGCTGCCCGAATATTTACCGAAAAGGATTTTGTTGCCGACCTCGAGTTCGAGGGCCACAATGTCTCCCTTATCGTTACGTTTTCCTTTGCCGACGGCGACGACTTCGCCTTCTTGCGGCTTTTCTTTCGCCGTGTCAGGGATGATGATGCCGCCCTGAACCTGTTCCTTTTCTTCGAGCCGCTTGACAACGATGCGGTCGTAGAGGGGACGAATATTCATGATGTTAACCTCTGGACTTTAGAACCTGTATTTGCTGCCTGGCGGCATTCGGAAGGCGCGCCTGCAACCGGCAACACGGATGTGCGCCTGTGAATATTATTAGCACACTCCGGGGAGGAGTGACAAAAAAATGATGTAACTCATTGAAAATACGAGGAAGAAAAATTTGACGGGAGATGAAGAAATGGCAAGACGGTTTATTTTCTTAGTGCAGTGGACTCAGATTTATGTGAGCGGTACCTAGGTGGCCATAATTTAACTCGCCTCACTCGTCAACTCCGGCTATTATTTTCTAATGCGAACCCTCCGCCTGCTATTTCTGACCATAGCCCCGCTCTGTGCCGCTGCCACATTCACCAGCGAGACGATTTTCGATTGGCGAACGCCTTCGACGCCGCAGATTTCGCCCGATGGACGCCGCGTCGTCTACACGCTGGAGACGGCCGACCGCTTCGCCGATGCGTTTTATTCGAACCTTTGGATTGTCTCCACCGATGGGAAGGATCACCGCCCGTTGACCAGCGGAAAATGGAAGGACTCACTGGCAAGGTGGTCGCCTAGCGGGGAAAAGCTGGCATATGTGTCGACGCGGGCCGGGAAGCCGCAGATTTTCGTGCGCTGGATGGACACCGGGGCGGAGGCGAAGATCACCGATCTGGAGAACGCGCCATCGTCGTTGAGTTGGTCCCCGGATGGCGAGACGCTGGCGTTTTTGACACGCGTGGCGGCCAAGCCGGGATGGCAAATTACGATGCCGAAGGCGCCGGCGGGAGCGACGTGGGCGGAAGCGCCGATCGTCGAGACGCGGTTGAAATGGCGGGCCGATGGGATTGGCGGAATCGGACAGAGGCCGCTGGGTTTCTCGCATCTGTTTGTCGTTCCGGTAACGGGGGGAGCGCCGCGGCAGATCACCGAAGGCGATTTTGACCACGGCGGCGAGCCGGCATGGATGCCGGACGGGAAGAGTATCGTGTTGCACGGAGCGCGACGGGCCGATGCGGACACGACTTTGTACGGAGAAGATATTTGGCGTTTTCCGCTGGATGGCGGGAAGCCGGTGCAATTGACGAAAGTCGATGGGACGGAGACGAATCCGGTGGTGTCGCCGGATGGGCGCTATATCGCGTTCACGGGGTTCAAGGACAAGGGGTTTTCTTCGCACAACACGAATTTGTATGTAATGAATGCGGATGGCTCGGGGCTGCGGCAATTGGCGGGTGAGTTGGACCGGAATGTGTTGGCGCCGCTCTGGGAGCCGGGGTCGAGCGGATTGCTGGCGATTGTGGAGGATTCGGGGCGTTCGCATTTGTACCGGGTGCCATTGGATGGCCCGGCGGTGGCGTTGACGAAGGGAAACGGTCGGTATGCGACGGCTTATGCGTCTTCGGAGCCGTTTTCGGTATCCAAGAGCGGACAGGTGGCGGTTTCGTATTCGTCACCGAGCGAGCCGAAGGATATTGTGACCTTTGCGATTGGGGGCGCGATGAAGCGGTTGACGGCGTCCAATGGCGGGCTGATGGCGGGGCGGGCTGTGGGGAAAGTGGAAGAGATTCGCTGGAAGAGTTTTGATGGGCGGGCGATGCAGGGATGGTTGATCTATCCGCCGGGATTTGACGGGTCGAAGAAGTATCCGCTGATTTTGGATATACATGGCGGGCCGCACGCGATGTATGGCGTGGAGTTCAATCATCAGATGCAGATCTTCGCCGGGCGGGGGTTTGTGGTGTTTTACCCGAATCCGCGGGGGTCGACTGGGTATGGCGAGGAGTTCGGGAATGTGATTCACGGGAACTATCCGGGGGACGATTACAAGGACTTGATGACGGGTGTGGACGCGGTGATCGCGAAGGGGTTTATCGATCCGAAGAAGCTGTGTGTGACGGGCGGGAGCGGGGGCGGATTATTGACGGCGTGGGCGGTGACCCAGACGGGGCGGTTCGCGGCGGCGGTGTCGCAATACCCGGTGACGAATTGGATTACGCAGACGGGGTCGAGCGATATCGGATTGCTGATGATGCGGTGGATGAAGGCGGCGCCGTGGGAGAATCCGCAACAGTACATCGCGCGTTCGCCGGTGTTCTTTGCGCATAAAGTGACCACGCCGACGATGGTGTTGACTGGGGAGGAAGACTGGCGGACGCCGATAGGCCAGAGCGAGGAGTTCTACTTTGCGTTGAAGGCGCGGAAAATCGACAGCGTGTTAGTGCGGGTGCCGAAGGAGCCGCACGGGATTCGGGGAGCGTTTCCGTCACATCGGGTGGCGAAGGTGGAGCATATTTTGGGGTGGATGGAGAAGTATACGAAGTAGGGGCTGAAAGGTCTTTGCCCTCGCCCAAGCCGTTTCGCGGATGACACCTGGGTGAAGCGGTTCGGATGGTAGCCAAGATCGGTGGTTATCTCGGACGGAACAACGCAATGCTTCGCCGCGTTACCGTCCTTCGGCGGCCCGGCGGGGAATCCGGACGGCCGTGGATCCGCCAAGGGTAACAAGATCGAGCGACGCGGCCGCGCCGATCAGCAGGTGTGCCTCGGCGGGCTTCATGCTCTTCTCCTCGATGAGCCAGCGGAGCATGTCGCGCAAGGCAATTTCGAGCGTCTGGTTGAGGTTGGCGTCCGGCTTGCTGCCGATGCTGATGAGAAACTCCGGCGTTTCCGCCCTCGGCGATGTGAGCCGCGCTTTTTTCCGGAGGGTGACGGTGATGGTGACATCGAGCGACGTTTCGACGCCCGAACCGATGGCCTCCCCATCCCCTTGCAGCGCGTGTCCATCGCCGAAAAAGAGCAGCCCGCCCGGATGGAACACCGGCAGCAGCACGGTGGTTCCCTCACGAATCCAGTTGTAGTCGATGTTGCCGCCCCAATAGCCGGCAGGGCCGGAGCGGGGCGAGAAGTCTCCCACCGGCGCAACGCCGATGCAGCCCAGCATGGGGCGAGTGGGAAAGGAGAATGGTGGCGCCGAATCCTTTGGCCGGGCGGTCTTGCGTTTCAGATCGATGACCCAGGGAACCAGATAGTTGTAGCCCGCAATAACGGCATCCGGATCGGGCATCGGCGCCTGGAGGCTTTCGTCAAGCTCCCTGACGCCGACCGAGCGCCCTGTGTACCCATTGGGACGATTGAGAGCCACGCGGTCGAGGCGAACGATGAGGGCGTCGCCTGGCTCAGCCCCTTCGATGTAGAAAGGACCCGTGAGGGGGTTTCCATGCGTCTTGGTGCGGCGGACGTTGCGGTCATCGAAGCCTGCCGAATCGACCGTCTTCGTGACGATGGTATCCCCCGGGCGGACACGCAGAAGCACCGGATGCGCGGCGGAAAACGTATGGTGGTAGGTCTCGGCGATGACGCGGTGGGTTTCCGCGAGCGCGGATGAGCAGAGGAGAACGAAGGGGAAGAACTTGAGCAACATGTCTACGGCTTTCGCGGCAACGGCTTGGCGCGTTCAAGAATCCACGGGGGCAGGGGCTGCCTCTCGCCGGGTGGCGAGCCGTGGTAGTTGAACTCTTCGCCGTGCGAGAACCCGTGCTTAGCGCCGATGGTGATTGCCAGTTCCCGAAGCCACTCCCGCGCAAGCGCGTCGACCGATGCCTCATCCAGCTTTTCCAGGAGGGCCGAAGGCCTGTTCATGAGTTCGAGGCGCTGGCGGACATGCTCGGCGTAAGCGCGGTTGGTTGTCCGCAGTTGCATTAACGCCTCCGCTTTGCGTTGGAAGGTTCCGGAAATATCCACTGCCTCCAGTCGCGCGCCATTGTGACCGCCTTCTCCAGGCCGGTAGGGGCGGCGCGTGGAGTAGTAATACGTCTCCGGGACGCTATGCCCCTTGATGCCAATGCGGACCAACTCAGCCAGGAACGCGCCGCTGTTGGTATAGTTCGTTTCCTCGGCAGCCCGCCCAGTCCAAAACTGGTCCCATTCGGGGTCATAGTGAATATACGGGTCGGGCAGGAAGAGCTTTTGCGGTTTGAAGAAGCGAATGAGCGTGGACATCTGGTTGCGCAGTTCGTTGCTCGAAAGCTGACTTAGCTCTCCGGTCTTGTTGTTGAGGTTGACGATTTCTGTGACACCCAACGCTCTGGCCGCTCTCTCGGCGTCCGCATTGTTTGCTAACCGGGTTTCGGCTGGGCCCAGACCGATGGAGTATTTCTCATCGTTGCCGGTTTGAATGACATAGACTTTGTAGCCTTCGTCAATGAAGCGTGCCAGCGTGCCGCCGGCTCCTTTCAGATAGTCGCCGCCGCCGGCGCTGATTGCGACAATTGTCCGGGGCGGTTGCTGCGCCAGGGCCGGCAACACGAACAGCGCGGTGAGAGTTCTAGCGCAGGTATTTAGTAGGAAGCCCATATTCTATCCCCGCATAGCGAAATTCCTCGGCAAGTTTGTAGGGGCTGCCCGCGGCGCACATGGCCGCCAGCCCGCGCAAATTTTCCTCCACCAGCTTGTCGACCGCGCGATCATTCACGGTGTCCAAAAGCGGGAGCCGCCGGCCGGCCGCCTCCAGGCTTTGTTTTAAGCGCATTGCGGTGCCGCGGTTCACAGTACGAAGGGCCTGAGCGGCTCGTAGCTTGCGCGCGAATAGCTCGGCGATGTCCACGCGAATTGGCTGCGGCACGAATGTCGAGGAGCTCTCCGGTTCACGGCGGCGGGGATCGACCGGAGACGAGTAATAGTAGGCCTCCGAGACGATGTGCGGCGCGAGTCCGCCGTGACTGGGCGCGGGCAGAAAATTCTGGAATCGAGCGCAATGCCAGGCGTCTTCGGCGGCGGCGCCGACGTAATAACGATCCAGATTACGGTCATGTTCGGCGTGTGGATTGGGGAACATCAAAATTGCGGGACGATGATGCCGAATGAGAAAAATGAGGCGGTCACGGATCGTGGTGTGCGGCACATCGCGTAACTCGGAACTTCGGTAGCCGAACGAGATAACCTCCTGGATGCCCAGGAGCCTCGCCGCCGCCTCGCTCTCCTTCCGATTGCGCAACGCCGTCTCCTCCGGCGTCAAGCCCCAGGACTCCTTTTCGTCATTGCCCACGCGCACCAATATTGCGTGCGCCCCTTCGCCTGTCATCTTGGCGATTGTGCCGCCGGCGCATTCGAGCCACCCCGCGTCCGCGGCGACGACAAGCATCGTCTTACCCGCCGCGGCCCCCATGAGCGGAGCGCCCGCAATCTGGAGAAATCGCCGGCGTATCATTCTGATGGCGCCTTCCGTGCATTCGCGTCTATGTAAGCCTTGAGTCCCGGCAAATGATACTGGGGATCCATGTAATAAAGGTCTTCCGCGTATGCCACGCCCGCCTTACCGCCGATATCGCGGGAAATCCAGTTCATCCACCAGTGCAGAATCAGATCGGAGGCATCGTCGTCATTGGCGGCGTCCAGTTCGGGGACATGCATGCCCATCGCCGCGAGCCGGGCCTGCATGGCACGCCGGGCACCGGGGTTATGGTAAACGTTTCGATGGGCGGCGATGGCGCGCTCCTTCTTCCGAACCTGTGAATCGTTGAGTTCCAGCGCGACATTGGAAATCTGCCCCAGCCCCCAATCCAGCCTGCCTTTTCCGTAGAAGTGCCCCGCGGCATGAGGCTTCATCCCCAGTTTGAAGTGTTCGGGATGAACGGTGTCATAGCCGGCCAGCCAATAGGCTTCGACGAGTGCCCGTGCGACGTTTCTGTGATCGGGATTTTTCTGATAGTGTTCCCACGGGTTGTGGCCGAGCACCACGTCCGGCCGGTACTTCCTGATGAGGAAGATGAGTTGCTCGCGCAGTTCATTCAGCGGGATCGGATTCATGAAATCGTTGCGCCAGTTCAGGCTGATGACGTCCTCCATGCCGAGAATGCGGATTCCGTTCCAGGTCTCCTTGAGGTTAATGATGTCGTTGCGGGGATAGCCGTTCGCGCCATCCTTCTCATCGTTCGAGGCCCGAATGTAATAGGCTTTGTAGCCGTGCTCGACAAACCGCGCGATAACACCGCCCATTCCGTAGTCGGTCGTGTGGTCATCGTGATGCGGCTGCGCGACCAGCAGAATCTTTCCGGGCGGGATTTCGCCCAGCGGAAACCGATTTTGCCCTTGGCCTATAAGAATGCCGCTGACGATTCCAAGTAACAGGCAGAGTCGCATGGGAGAATTGTCAGCATAGCGCAACGTTGCCGCATCCGCATGGGGCGGGCGAAGGCTTCCATTGGTTTCCCTGAGCAGGCAATGACTTCTCTCGAACGGATCTGGAGCCGGCGGTCAAGCCTTTGCAGTAAGGCGGAGGATGAACTGCTCCATGATGGTGCGGTCATCGGGGCGGGTGTCGCGGAGGCCGCGGTCGGCTTGGAAGATCAACTGGATTGCTGATCGCATGTGAGCGGGCTGGAAGGCGGCGGCGGTTTGTTGGATCTGCTCGGCGCGGGCGCGCCACATGGGGACGCCTTGTTTGGTGAAGTGGCCCTGGATGGCTTGGGCGTTGGCCAGACGGGCCTCTTTCGCGGCAAGCGCGAAACGGAATTGAGTGGCCAGAAAGCTGAGGGCCAATGGCAGATACTCGCCGTCGCGGACCAGGGTGTCGAGGATTTCGAGCGAGCCCTTTCGATCCCTGCGGCCGAGGGCGGCGACGAGAGCGAAGATCGTCGATTCGCGGGCGTCGGGGACGAGTTGCTGGACGTTTTCCAGCGTGGCGCTGGTGGTGAGTAGGCGGAGTTTTTCAATTTCGTTGGCGAGGCGGGTGGCGTTGGACCCGGTGGCCTCGATTAAGAGATCAAGGGCGTCGTTGGCGATGGTAAGGCCGAGTTGTTTCGACAGGCGCTGGGCCAGCGCGCGGGCTTCGTAGGGGCCGGGGTGGGGGAACTCGACGACGGCTTTGACGGGGGCGTAGTACTTGCGGACGCGCTCGAGTTTGGCTTTGTCATCGCCGTCGAAATCGTAGCGGCTGCATTGGAGGACTAGCGTAACGCCAGGGGGCGGGTTCTTGAGAAATCGCACGAGGCCTTCGGGCGGTTCGGTGGCGTCACCGCGGGGCAGCGCGCCCTCGGCGCTGGACACCCAGATCAGGCGGGTATTGGCGAAGAGCGAGTAAGAACAGGCATCGTCGAGGGCGTCGGTCAGGGAGACTTCGTCGAGATCGAGGCGGGAATAGCCTTGTTCCCGGTCCTCCTGCGGGAGAGCCTTTTCGATTAAGGCGTTGCGGCATTCGTCGCGACGCCAGGCGTCGGGGCCGAGGAAGAGATAGGCCGGGGCGACTCTGTTGGCCTTGAGCTGGGTTAGGAAATCGTCTGGCGTCATGGGTTAGAACGCCTCGAGGATGGAGCTGAGGAGGGTGCGAGCGACATCGCGGCTGAGGCGTTCGAGGGCTTGCTCGGATTCTTCAAAGTACTGGGGTTGATCGACGGAGACCTCGTAGCGCTCGCGGAAATCGTAGTTGGGGCGGGTGAAGAGTACCTTGCTGGTGGCGCGCTCGGAAAGGGTGAGTTGGAGATTCACTTGGATCTGGACGCCGGCGGCGCGGCCGGTGGCGGGGTCAAAGATTGTCGGGTAGGCGGTAAAGTTTAGGATGGTGCCGGTGAGGACGGCGTCGGCCTGGGAAGCGTCGGAGATGATTTGGTAGCGGGTGCGGGCGATGAATTCGCGGGTGACGGCGCCGGCGAGGCGGTCGGCCAATTTGTAACGGCCGGTAAGGTTCTTGAAGACGGGGATGGCGATAGTTTGGATGTTCTTGGGGAGAAGGTCCGACTTGCCGCCGACGTGGTAACCGCAGCCGGAGAGGAGTGACGACAGGGCGAGGGCGTGCCGGCGGGTCATAGCAGTTCGCGGAGGACCTCAATGGTGATGTCGGCTTGGAGGCGGAAGTTATCGGCGGCGAGCCAGAACCAGGCGGCGTTTGGATGGTTGCGATCGGCTTCGATGGCACCGGCGGCGTAGCCGGACTGGCCGGAGACACCGGTATTTGTGGGCGGGTCAAGGTCTTCGTCGCGGACGTCGACGCCCTGTTCCTTGAGCTTGGCGATGATGCTCTTCAGATTGGGGCGTTTGGCGAATTCGACCCAGACGCTGGCGGCGTAGCCGTGGAAGGTGGGGGCGTGGACGAGGCGGACACTCGGCGTGGGAAGGCCTGCGCCGTGGAGTTTGGAGAGTTTGGCAAGCTCCCTTTGGATTCTGGCTTCGCGATCGGGGATGGAGATTTTCGACTCTTCGCCGGTGCGGGGAAGGATGTTAAAGCTGAGTTGGGCGTCGTATTGGACCTTGGGGAGCGCTTTGAAGGAGAGAAGGGCGATGGTTTGTTTTTGGAGTTCGTCGATAGCGGGGCGGCCGGATTGGCTGGCGGGCTCGAAGAGGGTGACGACGGCGCGGGTAACGGGTTGAATGGAGTGGAGATCGTTGAAAAAAGAGGCGAGGAGCCAGGCTCCTGGTTGGGGGATAAGATGGATGGGCGCTTCGACGGGGCTGGCTTCGAAGAGAGGGGCGCGGAGGACGGCGCCTGACACTTTTTCAAGTGCGCCGGTGAGATCGATGAGCGGGGCGGAGGAGTCGGCATCTTGCAGGCGGCTCCAGGCTTCGGCTGCGAAGTTGGATGCGACGACGGCGACGGCCTCTTCGATCATGGCGGCGTCAACGGCGGCGACGACTTCGACTCCGTCTTCGCTGGCGGCAAAGACGGCGGCGGCGTCCTTTTCGAGGGTCGCCGATTGGAGACGGGTGCGCACTTTGCCAACGGTGTAGCGGTCACGAACTTCGCGGCCGAGGAGGGAGTCGGCTCCGATGAGAAGGACAGAATTAGCCAATTTGCGTCTCCGGTTTGTGGACGGGGGGTGCCGCTTTGCGGCGGAAAACGCCGGCGGCGCGCACGAGGATGCCGCTGGCGACGTAGACGGAGGCCAATGCGAGGAGCACGGGTTGAGAGAAGTTAGTTAGCAAGTAGATGAAGCTTCCAAGAGTGATAACGGATTTGAAGGATCGCGGGCTGAGGAGGTTGAAATCCTTAAAACTGCGATACCGCCAGGTGCAGACCATGAGGAACGCGAGGAGGGCGATGAGGGCCATCCAAATGACGGCGGCGTACCAGAGTCGAATGGGTTGCGAATCGAGGGCGTAAACGACGGCGGCGACCATGCCGGCAGCGGCGGGGATGGGGAGACCGACGAAGTATTTGCGATCGGGGCGGCCGGGATTTTTGGGAATGGGGTTAAGTGCAATATTGAAGCGGGCCAGACGGGATGCGCCGCAGAGGAGGAAGAGAAAAGTGATGAAGTAGGCGCCGCGCTGGAGTTGGACGCGCATGTTGAGATCTGGGAGGATGGACCAATCGACGAACTGGACACCCCAAGCGAAGGCGAGGACGCCGGGAGCGATGCCGAAGCTGATGACGTCGGCGAGGGAGTCGAGTTCGCGGCCGAAATCGGAGACGGTGTTGGTCATGCGGGCGATGCGGCCGTCGAGTCCGTCGACGAAGACGGAGATGCCAATGTAGATAGCGGCGAGTTCGAAATGACGTGTCGCGCCGGAGACGTTGAGGGCGAAATCCATGGAGCCGAGGAAGGATTCCATGATGGCGAGGAAGCCCAGGAGGAGGTTGCCGGCGGTGAAGAGAGTGGGGAGGGCGTAGGCGGCGCGGCGGGGACGCCGGTCCGGGGAGTTGGGATCGATGAGGCGTTCGGCGATGTTGAAACGCGGCATGGAACTACTTTCTGCGGGCGATGATATCGGCTCCGCCGGCGACACGCTGACCCTGCTTCACTTCGATGGACCATTCGGGGCCGAGGAACATGTCGACGCGGGAGCCGAACTTGATGTAGCCGACGCGGTCACCGGCCTGGACGGTGTCGCCCGCCTTTTTGTAGCAGATGATGCGGCGGGCAATGAGGCCGGCAATCTGGGAGAAGACGACCTTGCCGTTCGGGCCTTCGACGGTGATGAAGTTCTGCTCGTTATCGGTGGTGGCTTCTTCCCGGCTGGCGACAAGGAACTTGCCGGTTTTGTATTCGATTTTGGTTATTTTGCCGGCGATGGGAGAGCGGTTTACGTGGACGTCGAAGACGTTGAGGAAGATACTGATGCGGGTTTGGGCGCCTTCGGGTTTGATGGCGACGACGACGCCGTCGGCCGGAGACACGGCGACGGGGCCTTCCGGAATCTGTCGATCAGGATCGCGGAAGAACCAGAGGCAGAAGACGGCGAGGATTAGGAATGGGATGCTGTAGGCGGGTTTGGCGAGGTAACCGGTGAGGGCTCCGCCGACGAGAAGACCGAGCGCGTAATAAATTCCGTCGATGAGCATGTTAAAGATTTATTCTCTCAGAAACGATCATGAAGCTCACAATTGGTTTGGTTTTTGGTTTCGGGATGGTGTGGGGACAGGTGCCGATGAAGGCGTTGAACCCGCGGGTGGAGAAGATTGTCGCCGAGGTGTCGGCGGAGCGAATTGGCGGGGGGGCCAAGACCGGCGGCGCGGAGAGGTTAGATTTTGTTATGCGCTTGGCCCGGTGGGCTGATCGGCGCGGGGTTCGGACAATTCCGGCATCGGATTTTTCAGTAACACGGCACCGTGTTAGGCGCGTTGGCGACGATGACGATGCGGCGGCCGGGGAACTCTCTTTTGTAGGCTTCGATTACTTCCGGGACGTTTTCGGATGTGAAAATGGGGGGTAGCTCATTTTCGTCTTTTTCGGGTTCAGTTTAGTTAAGTCCTTCGTTTGCAACGTTTT
>CAMDKT010000124.1 GCA_945900935.1 Candidatus Sulfopaludibacter sp. SbA3
AGTCGTTATGATACCGCGCACGGTATCACCTTTGTGATTTCGCTTCCTGCGCTTCGGGAATGCCTAACCGCCTTGAAAAAAATCGACGCGGTATGTCCTCCAGAACGTGGGCACCCAGGACACCACGCCTTTGCGCTTGATTTCCCGTCTGTAGACGCGACCGATGCTGGGACTGGCGGCTCCTAAACCGCGAACGAATCCAATCATGGGCCGGTGACGGAAGACGGCGGCGGAAATTTGGACTAGGAAGGAAGGGCTTCGGGTGATGGCCGATTCTGCGCGGTGTGGTAAACACGAAGTACTTCGATAGTCTGCACGCGGACGCGGTACACGGCGACATAAGGCATCGGCGGAAAGTGTAACTCCCGCGACCCTTCCTCGAGTCCGGACTTTCCCCGATACGGGGAATCCTTCAGAGAACGTACACTTTCATAAAGTTTACGAAGCGTCGGCTGCCTTAAACGAGGGTGGTACTTCCTCAGATAGTCGCCGATGTTTTGCAAGTCGGCGGCAGCGGCCGGCGTCCAACGGATTCGCATCTAGGAACGGAGCATCAGTTCGAACCGGGCGTCCATGACATCTTCCTCGATGAACTCGCCGCAGTCAGCCTGCGCAATGCCTTCGCGCACGGCGGCCCGAAAGCGCGAATCTTCTTCGAGAAGTCGCAAGGCCGCGGCTCGGACAAGTTCCTTCGGATCGATTCCCGCGGCGGCGGCAATCCGGGCTAAACGCGCTTCTTGTTCATCCGTGAATTGTACTTCCATCGTTAAAACCTCGATTCTTCCGGCTGGAGGGTCACCTCGATTGTGGCACAGCTTTTTCTCGCTTCACAATAGCGGATTTCGAGGGCGAGGCTAAGGCTGTTCTACAGCCTCGGCATCGGCGGCTTAACCGGTGCCCACGAATAAACCCCTTTTCGCTTGATTTCGCGCTTGTAAACGCGGTCGCCGGCGGTGACATAGAGCGTCGATAAATCGGGGCCGCCGAAGACGACGTTGGATAAGCTGCCGGCGTGAGGCTTGTTCAAAATAGCCACAACGCGGCCGGCCTGATCGCAGATTTGCAGGCCGATCCGGCTGGCGACGTAGAGATGCCCTTCCGTATCGATGGTCATACCATCGGCTCCGCTGGCGCTATTCTCTTCGGGCGTTTCTAAACGGTGAAAAGGTTGGCCGTTCGTTAGCGAGCCGTCCGCGTTAACGGAGAACGACCAGACCCACTTGCCGCGGCTGTCGTTTACCATGAGCAAGGATTGGTCGGTCGAAAGCAGCACGCCGTTGGGACGTTCGATCCCTTCATGGACGACTTTCTTGTTGCCCTTCGTGTCGAGGAACCACACCCTCTTGTTTTCCGGGTCAGTGCACCAGATCTCGCCCTTCGCGTTGAGACAAAGATCGTTCGATTGCACGTCTTTCGCGAGAACGGTTTCGGCGCCGTCCATGGTCCAGGCGACGATTTGCTTCCTGCCGTTCTGACAGCCGTAAAGGCGGCCATCGGCGCCGAACATAAGGCCGTTGGTGGCGCCGGTGTCTTCCTTAAAAACCGTCACTTTGCCATCAAGACTGATCTTGTGAATGCGGTTGTTCGGGATGTCGGTGAAGAAAACCTGGCCGGTCTTGTCGACAGCCGGGCCTTCGGTGAAACGATAGCCGGAGCCGACCAGTTCCCAGTCCTTACCGGGAATGAGAGCGGTGTTCAAATAGTGGCGATCGCTGGTGTTTACCGGGCGTGCGACGGGCTTGGGAAAATCCTTCCACAACCAGCGCAGCGCATCGGGGAGAATGGCCGAACCGTGTTTGGAATTATGCGCTTCGGTTCCCTTCACAAACTTCGATTCGTATCCGGACCATTCGAGCGAACGGGCCATGTCCTGATTGGCGATCCACCAACTGCCGCCGTAAATGTCGTTGTCGTTGGAGCCGTCTTGAAGAAACACCCGCAACGGCTTGGGCTCGAATTTGCGAATGAGGCTGGGAAGGATTTGCGCGCCCCGGAGATTGACGAAGCTGCCGATGAAGCTGAGGACACGGCGGAACTGATCGGGACGGCTCCAGGCGGCGTTAAAAGCGGCAATCGCGCCACTGGAGGAACCGGCGAGCGCGTAGTGATCGGGGTCCTTCGAAAGGTTGTGCGTCCTGGCAATTTCAGGCAGGATTTCTTCGATGAGAAAACGGGCATAGCGGTCGCCGAGTCCGTCGTATTCCAGGCTGCGGTTGAAGCGCGGCTGCGCATTGGCGTTGGCGGCGGGAAGCACGCCAGGGTTGATGAAAATGGCAATAAGCGGCGGAATGTCTTTTTTGTGAATGAGGTTGTCGAGAACAACAGGGACCTTGTAGCCCGCGCCGTCTTCCTGGACCATTCCTCCGCCGTCCTGGAAGATCATGACTGGCGCCGGGTTGCGGGAGTTAATCTGCGCGGGAACGTAGATCCAGTAATCCCGAACGGTCCCGGGGAAAATCTTGCTGGTCCATTTATGGGCGGTGATGGCACCTTTGGGGACGCCTTCCTGGCGGAAGGAATCGGGGCCTTGCTTGTATTCCTCCTGGGCGAGGAGCGGCGCGGCGGCGGCGAGGGCGGAAACAAAATTGCGTCGGTGCATAACTTGAGTCATGCTATCGCAATGACGAGAAGAGAGCTACTTGGTTCTGCGGCGCTGCTGCCGGCGCAAGCGCAGACGAAACGGCCGAACGTGCTTTTGGTGCTGAGCGACGACCACAGCTACCCGTATCTGGGCTGCTATGGATACCCGATCCGGACGCCAACGCTCGATAAGTTTGCCGCCGAAGGACTGCGTTGCGACCGCATGTTTACAGCGGCTCCGCAGTGCGTGCCATCGCGTTCGGCGATCATGAGCGGACGTATGCCGGTGGCGATTCGCATGGGCCGCTTCTCCTCCCCATTGCCGCCGGATGTGGTGACGTTCCCGGAGTTAATGCGGGCAGCGGGCTATTTCACGGGCGTGTGCCGGCGTAACTACCATCTGGACGGGCCGCCGGCCGGCAGTTCGCAGGCGACGTTCGACAAGTACGGAATGCAGACGTTCGCGCCGAGGCTGGACTGGGTGGATAAGAACTCGCCGCGAGCGCAAACAGCGGCGAAAATGAACGAATTCTTCGACAAGAAACCGGCGGAAAAACCGTTCTTCCTGTGGGTGAATTTCAACGATCCGCACCACGTTTGGGACGCAAATGCAATCCCCGATCCCTACGATCCGAAAACGTTGCCGCTGCCGAAACACTTCCCCGACTTGCCCGGCCTGCGCGAAGACTTCGCTAAATACCTGGGCGAGATTACGAGGGCCGACGACGAGTTCAAAACCGTGCTTGATGTGTTGGGCAAACGCGGTTTCACGGACAACACGATCGTGCTGTTCATGGGCGACAATGGCATGGCGTTGCCGCATGGAAAGGGGTCGCTCTACGATCCTGGATTGAACGTCCCGTTTCTTGTGCGATGGCCGGGCGTGGTGAATGCGGGACGGGCCACGACGGAGCTCTTGTCCGGCGAGGACGTTGCGCCGACGGTGTTGGACGCCGTGGGGCTGACGCCGCATAAGCAGATGTCGGGCCGGAGTTTTCTACCGCTACTGCGAGGCCAGCCGTATGAAGGGCGGCGCTATATCTTCGGCCAGCGCGGACCGCACGGCAGCGCGCCGATGACGCCAACTACGAAGTCTTCGACGTTCGATTTGTCGCGCTGTGTGCGATCACAGCGGTGGAAACTCATTTACAACTGCACCCCGCACATGGAGTATTCGCCGGTGGATTCGGCCAATGATCCGGGTTGGAAACAGATGAAGGAGGCCCATGCGGCGGGAAAGCTCACCGGCCCGTTGGACAAGGCCTATTTCACTTCGCCTCGCCCCGTGCTCGAGTTCTTCGACCTGGACAATGACCCGTCGGAGTTGAACAATCTGGCCGGCAAGCCGGAGCACGCGGCGATGCAGGAGGAGTTGACGCGGGCGCTGCTGGAGAAAATGATCTTGGATTACGATTTCCTGCCGCTGCCGTTGGCGAACTAGGGACTCATGGGGCGAAAAGAACTGCTGTTCTTGATGGTGGGCGCAAGCGCCGTCAACTACATGGGCCGAACAGCCATGGCTGTGGCAGGGCCTGGCATCGCCAAGCAATACCAGTTCAGCGAAGTGGAACTCGGACAGATTTTTTCCGCGTTCTGGTTGGGCTATGGCTTGATGATGTGGCCGTCAGGCTGGCTGGCGGACCGCTTCGGCGCTGGGCGTGTCCTGGGGATTTGCGGGTTGCTCTCGGCGGCGCTGCTGGCGGCCAACGGAGCTGTATTTGTGCTGGCGGGGTTTCTGATTTTACGGCTTTTGTTCGGCGTCGCCTCGGCGGTGGTCTATCCAGCCTGCGGGAACTTGACGGCACTCCAGTTTCCGCCCGGACGCATGGCCGGCGTGCAGGGTCTGGTCATTGGCGGCAGCAATCTAGGGGCGGCGCTGGCGCCCTTCCTGGTGCTGTGGGTGAGCCGCTGGGCTGGCTGGCGCGGGAGCTTTGTCGCGGTGGCGGGACTCACGCTTTTGTTCTTCGCCGTATGGACATTGCGCGTGCGAATGGCGCTGCCGGTCATGGAGAAGAAGCCGGAATTCCTGCGCTTACGCCGTCCGTTAGTCCTGCTGGCGCTTCAGGGTTTTTGCATCGGCTACTTTTACAGCTTCGGCGACACGTGGAGTTTCTACTATTTCCGCGAAGTGCGACATTTTCCGGAGGAGCAGAGCGCGTTATTCGCCACTCTACTCCAGGTAGCCGGCGGAGTGATGATGCCGCTGGGCGGTTGGCTCTCCGATCTCATCGCGCCGAAGTATGGGCGGATGCGACCCGCATTCCTGGCGCTCCTGGCGAGCGCGGTGTTGCTGGCGGCGTCAACATGGATGTCGAGCCCGCTGGCGGTGCTCGCCTTCATCACGGCCGGGTACAGCCTGGTGGTGGCCTGCGAGGGCGCCTGGAGTTGGGCTGTGTTAACGAGTGCATCAGAGAGCCCCGGAGCCGGATTCGGCTTCGCGAATGGCGTTGGAAGCGGCGCGCAGTTCTTAGCGCCTCTATCACTGCCCTGGATCGCGGGCAAGTGGGGTTGGGATGCGGCGGTGCTATCGGCGGCCGCGGCGGTGCTCTGCGGAGCCGTGCTGTGGCGGTGGTCCGGGGCTGAGCGCGATTAGAACTTGCACCGCGCATTCGCGGCCTTCACAAAATAGCTCTTGAAATTCTTCGCCTTCGGATCCATGCAGCCTTCCAAATCGAGTAGTTCGACTTTGCGGAAGTCGATCGGGTGGCTCTCGCTCTGCAACGAAATCGATCCGCCGGCTAAAAGTTTGCCATCGATTTTCACCGCCGGATCGTGCTTGGAAACAGCGCCCCCGCCAATCTGCGGCTTCTCATACGAAAGCACCACTTCGCCATCAATGATGTGCTCCACACGCTCATCCCCCAGCACCTTCACTTCCACACGCACCCACTGTTCGCCATCATAGGTCTTTGATTTGGAGTTCAAACAGTGCGGCGTGAACAGCTTGCCATCGCGGAAAACATTGGTTCCGGGCGTGCAAAGATTCGCCGTGGTCCGCGGGCCTTTCCCCAACCCGCCCAGCAGTTGCACTTCAATCGAAATGGGGAAGTCCTGATCCTTGCCCATCGTCGCGGGGTCCTGGCCATGCACCATGATGCCGCTGTTGCGCGTCGCCCAGCCGGGGCCTTCCTTGGCTTGATCGCTGACGAAACGATACTCCACCGCGATGACGTAGTAGGAGTACGGATTCTTATAAAAAAGATGGCCGAAACGCGAATTGAACGCGTCGTAGCCGTCGTAGCGAACCTGCAGCATCCCATCGCGAACTCGAAACGTGTTCGCGAAATTGTCGTTCAGCGCGTAGCCGGTTATCTTGGGCGACCAGCCTTTCAGGTTCTTGCCGTTGAAAAGTGGTAACCAGACTTTCTTGTCGGCATTTTTGTTCTGGGCAACGCAGCCAAAAGCGAGCAGAACGGCCAAGGCGATGAAGCGAGTGAGCATCTCTTTACGGTATCGCAAACTCGCCTACAGCTCGACAATGATCTTGCTGATCGATGCCGGCGAGGCGTACCAATCCTGCAGCGCCTGCGGCACTTGATCGAGCGACACCACTTTCGACACCAGCTCTTCCAACGGGAATTTCGTCTGACTCAACATCCGGATCACGCCCTCGAAATCTTCCGGCAACGCGTTGCGCGAACCGAGAATATCAAGTTCCTTCTGCACGAACAATCGGCTGTCATAGCGAACCTCATCCTTGGCGTAGCCGATGTAGACCACCCGCCCGGTAAAGGCAACCAGTTCGACCGCCAGCCGAAACGTCTCGGGCGTTCCAATCGCTTCAATCACAACATCTGGACCCATCCCCTCGGTAAGAGAATGCAGCTGCGAAACGATGTTCTCCGACTTGCTATTGATACCGGAATGCGCGCCCGCGCGCTTGGCAATCTCCAACTTGCGGTCGTCGACGTCCACCGCAATCACCGTCGCGCCCATGAACGCGGCCGCCGCAATTGCGCCTAACCCCACAGCGCCGCAGCCAAGCACCATCACTTGATCGGAAGCCGAAACGCGCCCGCGCCGTACTGCGTGGTAGCCCACCGTCAGCGGTTCGACAAGACTCAGATCGCGCAACTCCATGCCATCGGCAACAATCAATTTTTCGAACGGAACGGCAATAAATTCCGTCAGCGCGCCGTCCCGCTGCACGCCGAGAGTCTGATTGATCTGGCAGGCGTTCGGACGCCCGCGCAGACAGGAAGCGCACTGGCCGCAAGAGGTGTACGGCGACAACGTAACCGCCATGCCAGGCTGGAACTTCGCCGGTACGCCCGCCCCAGTGGATTCAATCGTCGCCGCAATTTCATGGCCGGGAATTCGCGGATACGTTACGAGCGGATTCTTGCCCCGGTAGCTGCTCAGATCGGAGCCGCACATCCCGACGAAACGAACGCGGAGCAGCACCAAGCCATCGCCGAGCGCCGGCGCGTCGAGTTCGCCAACTTCGGCTTCCAGCGGTTTGTTGATATAGAGGGCTCGCATAAACTGTCTCCTGCTCATCGCAATCGTGTCGCGATTCGCTCATCGAAAAAAATAAGGGAAGTATTTAGCATACAATTGCCGGGTACATGATATCGACAACAAATCGCTGGACGCTGGCGAGCGCCGCGGTGCTGATGCAAGTTTGCCTGGGAATTATTTATGCTTGGTCGGTCTTCCGGGGCCCCCTGGAACAACACTACGGATGGTCAAAAACAGAGTCGATCGCCCCATACCGGTGGTCGATTCTATTCTTCACACTGGCTATGATTGCGGCCGGATTTTGGCAGGACAAGAAAGGTCCGCGGCTGGTCGGAAGCGTCGGCGGCCTGCTGCTGGGTGCCGGATGTTTACTCGCCGTGTTTATCGGCGGCACGCCGATGGGGCTGAATATCTCCTACGGCGTCGTGGCTGGATTGGGCGTGGGCTTTGCCTACGTGACGCCCATCGCAACGTGCGTCAAGTGGTTCCCGGACAAGCGGGGCTTCGTCGTAGGGCTCGCGGTGATGGGCTTCGGCATCGGCTCGCTGCTATTCGCGCCGCTGCTCGAAGCGTTGTTGGGCAAGGATCCGGCGCAGTACGCGGTCACGATTCCGCGGACGTTCCTGATCCTCTCCGCCATCTTCTTCGTGTTTGTCACAGGCTGCGCGCAGATGTTCAAAATTCCGCCCCCAGGCTGGAAGCCGGATGGCTGGACGCCACCGGTAACCGATCCCGGTGTTCGAACGGATTTCACGACGGCCCAGATGTTGCGAACGTGGCAGTTCTGGGTCTTGTGGCTGGTCTATTTCCTGGGTAGTTCGATCGGCTTGACCGCAATCGGGGAATCGGCGCCGCTGGTGAAGGAACTGGCCGGCGGCGCGGCGGTGATGACGGGCGGCGTGGCCCTCGGCGTGATGTCGTTGTTCAACGGCGTTGGAAGGCTGGCGTGGGGGGCGGCTTCGGACAAGGTTGGAAAGCAGAAAGTCGTCTACGCGATGTTCACATTGTCCGCTCTGACCTGTTCCCTCCTGCTGCCGGCAACAACCGATTTTTGGCGTGTTTTGCTGGGAATCTGCGTGGTCGGTTTCTGTTACGGCGGCTATCTGGCGTTGATGCCGTCGCTCGCCGCGGAGTATTACGGGTCCAAATACATCGGCGCGAATTATGGCCTGTTGTTCACCGCCTGGGGCGCTGCGGGGTTTACGATTCCGCGCTATATCGCCACGATTCTGGAAGAGAAAAAGAAGGCCGGCGCCGTGGCGGCGGGCTACGACCAGATGTTTTATACGCTGGCCTCGTTGGCGGTAGCGGGCCTCGTGGTGAATTATTTTTTACGGAAACCGGCGGCAGTCGCCCGCTGAAACGAGATCCCGCGCAAATAGCCACGCGGCGAATCCTGTTCGATCAAGTAATGATCGACGCACGCTTCAGCGGCGGCGGCGCAGCACGAATTACCTCCGCTTCAAATGCGTCCAACGCATCCGAGAAGAAGTGATCCTTCGACTCGACGAAGACCAACTCCGGCGGTCCGTCCAGTTCCGCGACGACCGCCGCGAGTTCGTCCTTCGGGCCAAACTCGTCGTTCGTTGAGTGTATAAAAATTCGAGACACGGCGCACGGGTCGAGATACGACCGATCCTTGTACACCGTCGGAAATCCAGCGGCGATCACCTTTATCAAATCCGGCCGCTGTGCACCGATCCGCAGCGCAATCCGCGAGCCGAACGAGAAGCCGGCAATCATCGCGGGCAGTTGCGGATACCGCGCGCGCAGCCATTCCAGACACGTTCGCGCGTCCTCCGTCTCGCCAATCCCGTGATCGTAGGCGCCCTCGCTCAGATTGACGCCGCGATAGTTAAAACGCAGCACAACCCCCCCCGCCTTCCGAAGTCCGCGAGCGAGCCGGTAAACCACTTTGTTGTGCATGGTGCCGCCGTGCTGCGGGTGCGGATGACAGACCAGCGCGGCGAAGCCAGGCGAGCCATCATCCGGCTCCTCCAGCAGCGCCTCCAGCCGTCCCGACGGACCGGCAATCATGTGCGTTTCCATCTTGCGCGTCAACACTAATTCGACCGGAAATTGGTGAACTGCATGTCGATTTCGAAGTCCTCCCCGCGCAGCACCGCCATCACTTCCTGCAGCACATCGCGGTCCTTCGCCGACACCCGCACCAGTTCGCCTTGAATCGACGCCTGCGCCTTCTTCTTGCTGTCCTTGATCACGCGCACGATGTCCTTGGCCTTCTCCATCGGAATGCCCTGTTGCAGCGTGATCTCCTGCCGCACCGTACCAGCCGAGCCCTGAACCAATGTCCCAAACTTGAGCCCCTTAATCGGCACATTGCGCTTCACAAGTTTCGATTGCAGGATGTCGATGACAGCCTGCAACTTGAAATCGTCGGAAGAGGCAAGCAGGATCTTGTTGTCCTTCTCCTTCAGCTCAATCGAAGACTTGGAGTCCTTCAAATCGTAGCGGGTCGCGATCTCTTTCATCGCCTGTTGAATGGCGTTGTTCACTTCGGGAATCTCAATTTTGGAGACGATGTCAAAGCTGTTGTCAGGCATACTGTGCTACTTACTATGCAACGCCTTTACCACCTGCTGTGTCAAGCTGTCGATCAACTGCGGCATCGCCGCGTCGAGCGCCAGCGTCACCGCGGCCCGCACGCGTTCATTTTCAGAGAGAGTATCCGGTTCGGACTCAGGAATCGGCTTCACGCCCAGCGGCGCCAGTTGCGGCACCGGCCGGTCACCCTCCGGGTCCATCGCGAACTCCGGCTCCGGCTCAACGCTCACAACGCCACTCACAAACGCCGGTTCCGCACCAGGCGGCGGAGGCGGAGGCCCGGCCGGCCGCAGTTTCCTCAGCTCCGCCGCCTTCGCCGACAACGGCGTCACCAGCGCCAACAGCGCCTTCGATTCGAAGGGCTTTTGAATGAAGCCATCGGCGCCCGCCGCGCGCGCCCGTGTTTCGTCAACAGGCTCAGCCACGCTTCCCGTCAACAACACCGCCGCGTGACGATAGAATGGCGAACGCTTCACGAACCGCGCGATTTCATACCCGCTGCGCAGCGGCAGGTTCGCGTCCAGTATCAGGATGTCGGGATCAACGTCGGGCAATCGCACGAAAACGGTGTCGCCATCGGTAATGGTGACTACCTCATGGCCCTCATCGCGCAAGAGCCGCTCGCCCATCCGCTGTGCGTGCGGACTGTCGTCCGCAAGCAGGATTCGACTCATTTACTTCCGCTCTTCGGCTGCTTGGGCGCCTTCCCCTTCTTGCCTTTGACGGCCGGTACCGGCTGCCGGTTGGAGGGCAGCGACTGCTGCGCCGCATCCGTAACCAGCGGGCCCGCCGCAGGCGCTGCTGCCGTTTTCGCCGCTTCGGCCGCCGCTGCCGCTGCCGCCTGATTCTCCACGCTCTGGCGGGCATCCGGCTTCCGGTCCAGATCGCTCGTTCCCGTTATCACCGTGCCGCCCACGTCGCTCACGCCCCCCGCCGCGCCGGCCGGAACAGGCACGCTCACAGGAATCGTCGGCCGAGCCGAAGCCATCGACGGCGAACCGCTCTTGGCGGCCATCGTCATGTCCGGAGCCTTGCTGAAAATGCTCCAAACGTCGTGCATCATGCCGGTTTTGGTCCGGTTTTCCGTCTCATACTTCATCCGCGCGACCGCCACCGGATCGGCTTCCGGAACATCCGCTTCCATTTCCTTCAAACGCTTTTTCGCCGGATCCACCCACGAAGACAGCGGATAGTCCTTCACCAGCCGCTGATACGATTTCACCGACTGCGGTTTGAACCGCGTCCCCATCTTGTCGTAAGAACCGCCCAGCAGGAACAGCGCTTCATCCGCCGCCGAATACAGCGGAAACTGATCGGCAATTCCCTGCAGCCGGTTCGCCGCCGCCGGATTCGATCCCTTTTGCACATAGAATCGCGCCGTCCGCATCTCGCCTTCCGCTTCCACTTCCTGAATATCTCGCAGCAATTGCTGCACCCGCGGCGCGAACTTCGAATTCGGCCACTGCACTAACAACTGCCTGCACTCTTCCTCCGCGCGAAACGCGTGCTTATTATCCCGGTCCGGCTTTTCCATCTGCCGCAAATGGATCGTGCAAACCTTCTCCTGCGCCTCCGCCGATTCTTCCATCGTCGGATAAAACAGGATGAAATCCTTATACTCGGCCTCGGCTTGCGCCAGCCCATGCGATCCGCTTTCGCGCATCCAGCTATCGGCAATCGCCAATTTCGCCTTCGCCAAAAATTCGCTGGTATCGTACGTGTTGATCAACGTATTCAGCGTCAGCCGCGCCACTTCGTAGCGCCCCCGCTCGATGTCGGCCACAGCCTTGTCAAAAAGAACCTTATCCGGCTGCTGCGTATCTTTGCCGATCGGGTTCTCGTACTTCTTCTTCCGGCAGCCCGTCAGCGATGTCATCGCCATAACCACCGCCACCGTCAACACACAAATTTTA